>JAGREB010000193.1:0-244 GCA_020446775.1 Paracoccaceae bacterium | reverse complement strand
CGTCGTCGGCGAGCGTGCGCTCGAACGCGACGACTTCGTCGAGGCTCGCTTCAAAACCCGCTTTGTCCGTTCGCTTGTAGACAAAGTCCTGGTTCGGCCGGTGATACCACGCTCCGACGAACAATCCGATTTGGCCTTTCGGCGGGAGGTCTCGCCAATAACGCCAATATTCGGGTCGTTCCGCTTCTTCGTCCGACGGCGGACCATATGCACGCGTGACGATCCAGCGCGGGTCCATCCATTC
>JAGREB010000192.1 GCA_020446775.1 Paracoccaceae bacterium | reverse complement strand
TGACGCCGCCATGACCGGGAATCAATCCGCCCGAATCCTTGACCTGATATCGCCGCTTGAGCCCCGATTCAAAAAGATCGCCCAACTGCGTCAAGACCGACGCGAACGCCGACATGAGAATGATGCGAAAGTCCATTGCGCCGCCGGCCCAGTCGAAAACGCCGAGCGCACACGCCGTACCGATCAACAATCCGCCGACGGCGCCGGACCAAGTTTTGTTCGGGCTGATCGAAGGCGCGAGTTTAGGTCCGCCGACCATGCGCCCGACGGCGTACGCGCCAATGTCCGTGCCCCACACGGCCGCAAGCAGCCAATACACGGTGTCGTGCCCGCCAACCCGTGCCACGAACAACAGCGCCACAGCGGGGATCGCGACGTAGGCGACCGTCGCTTGCACGATCGCAAATCCTTTGCGTCCGGCCAGTTGATCCGCCGCGATCACCGCAACGGTGGCGACCAAAACAACCGTCAGCGACAACGTCACGCTTTCCAAAACCGACACAACGGCAACGGCGATCACACACGCGACGGCCATCAAAATGCGTCGCTTGTCGCCCGCTTTACCGTCCATACGTGTGAATTCAAGCGCCATCGCGATCACTATGGCCGTCACCAATAAATCGAAATACGGCCACCCCATGCGCACCAGCAGCAAGAACAGCGGCGCCAGGATCACGCCCGAGATGAGGCGCGTCCGTAGCATCGTTAAGCGTTAATCGCGCCATAGCGGCGCTCTCGCGTCATGTAGGTTTCGACGGCCGCCTTCAAGTCGTCATGGCTGAAATCGGGCCAGAGGGTCGGCGTGAATACGAATTCGGTGTAGGCGATTTGCCACAGCAAGAAATTACTGATGCGCTGTTCTCCCGAAGTTCGAATCAACAAGTCCGGGTCCGGCATGTCGTGCGTAAACAAACGCTGGGAGAATGCAGCTTCGTCGATCTGATCGGGCGTCATATTCCCGGCCATACACTCCGCCGCCAAAGCACGGGCCGCGGATACGATTTCCTTCCGGCTGCCGTAGCTCAACGCCACCGTCAGGACCAATTTCGAATTGCCCGCGGTCAGCTTCTCCGACTGCTCGATCAGCGCCACCGTATCAGGCGGCAGCTGCGAACGGTCGCCGATCACTTTGAATCGCACGCCGCCGCGATGGAGCTCGGTGATTTCGACTTGCAGATAAAAGCGCAACAAGCCCATCAGGTCGCGGACCTCGTCTTCGGGACGCAACCAATTCTCCGTCGAAAAGCCGAATAGCGTCAGATACTCGATCCCCAGATCGCCGGCGCTATTCACCGCCCGCTTGACGGCGTCGGCCCCGCGCTTATGGCCTGCGGCACGCGGCAAACCGCGTGCGCGCGCCCATCGCCCGTTGCCATCAAGGATAATCGCAACATGGCGCGGTCGGGTACCGGATTCGGTGACAACCGCAGAAGACGTAGACGGTGCAGGCGCGCTCGACATCAGACCTGAGTGATTTCCTGTTCCTTGTGCTTCAACGCGTCATCGATCTTGGCGACCATTGCGTCGGTCAGTTTTTGCACCTCGTCGGCATACTTGTGATGCTCGTCCTGAGAAATCTTGTGATCTTTCTCGAGCTTCTTGAGCGTCTCGTTGCCATCGCGGCGGATATTGCGAACGGCCACGCGCCCCTGCTCGGCATATTTGTGAGCGATCTTGGTCAGCTCGGCGCGGCGTTCCGCCGTCAGCGGCGGAATCGGCACGCGGATCAGGGTGCCGTCGCTGACCGGATTCAGCCCGAGGTTGGCTTCACGGATCGCTTTCTCGACCGACTTGGCGAGACCCTTGTCCCATACCGAGACGGATATAAGGCGCGCTTCGGGCGTCGATACGCTCGCGACTTGGTTTAAAGGCATCTTCGATCCGTAGGCGTCGACCATGATGGGATCGAGAAGCTGGATCGACGCGCGCCCCGTCCGCAATCCAGAGAATTCCTTCTTCACCACCTCGACGGTGGAGTCCATCTTGTGTTGAAGGTCGTTCTTGAGGGTCGCAAAATCCTGGGCCATGTGTCCTCCTGCCGCGGAACTAACTCTTGTCCGCAGTGATCAACGTGTACTTCCCCTCGCCGCGCAAGACCCGAGCGACGGCGTCGGCTTCATGCATGTCGAATACCACAATCGGTAAGTTGTTTTCACGCGCCAGCGCAATTGCCGCGGTATCCATCACCTTGAGGTTTTTGCTGATCACCGTGTCGAATGTGAGGTGATCGTAGCGCGCGGCCTTTGGATTCTTCTTGGGGTCGGAATCATAGACCCCATCGACCTGGGTCGCTTTCAGCAAAGCGTCACAATTCATTTCGACGGCGCGCAAGGCCGCAGCCGTGTCGGTCGTGAAAAACGGGTTGCCCGTGCCGGCCGCAAACACCACGACCCGCCCTTTCTCCATATGCCTGACGGCACGGCGGCGGATGTAGCTTTCGCAAACCTGGGCCATGGCGATGGCCGATTGCACGCGGGTCGGCACGCCAAGGCTTTCGAGCGCGGTTTGAACGGCCAAGGCATTAATGACGGTCGCCAGCATGCCCATGTAATCGGCGGTCGTGCGGTCCATGCCTTTGGCCGCACCCGACAGGCCGCGAAAAATATTACCGGCGCCGATCACCAAGCAGACTTGATGCCCGGCCTGAATAACGGCCTGTATATCCTTGGCAAGCTTGAGGATCGTGTCGTTGTCGAGACCGTATTCCTTGGGCCCCATCAGGCCTTCGCCCGACACTTTCACCAGGACACGTTTGTACGGCATCGGCCCGGCCATCACACCCTCATTGTTGTCGTTCGCACCGCATCCACGGGCCGCATCCTCGGGACGCGCCCCGTTAACAAAAAGGGACGGTTGTGCCGTCCCTTTTTTGGACTCCGTTCGCCCCGGGGCAATAGTGGTATAGCAAACCGCAGCGCGACCGTCGCAGGCAAAGTACGACGATAAAAGCCCGTTTTACAACAAAAGGTTAGCGACCGGCGGCCGAAGCTACTTCGGCGGCGAAATCTTTTTCTTCTTTTTCGATTCCCTCGCCCAGTCCGAAACGGACGTAGGCCTTCAGGGTAATCGGCGCCCCGATCTCCTTGGCGGCCTTTGCAACCGCCGCTGAGACCTTGGTTTTGTCTTCCATGATGTAGTTCTGCTCAAGCAAAACGACTTCCTCGTAGTACTTGCGCACCCGTCCCTGAACCATTTTTTCAACGATATCGTCCGGCTTTCCGGACGCGGCGGCTTGGTCTTTGTAGATCGCCTTCTCGCGCTCGAGCGCCGCGGGATCGACCCCGGCGATATCGAGGAACTGCGGATTGGCGGCTGCAACGTGCATCGCCACTTGCTTGCCCAATTCCATCAGCTTGGCCTTGTCCCCAGTCGACTCAAGCGCGACCAGGACACCGATCCGCCCCAAACCCGGTTTGGTGGCCGTATGGATGTATGTCGCGATTACCCCGTCGTTGACCGACACATAGGCCGCGCGGCGGAACTGCATGTTCTCGCCGATCGTGGCGACGAGGTTGGTCAACTGATCGGTGACGTTCTTGCCGCTGCCCGGGAATTCTGCGGACTTAATTTTGCCCTCGTCACCCTTTTGCGCGAGCGCGATCTTGGCCACGCCTTCGACGAAATCTTGGAAGGAGTCATTGCGGGCGACGAAATCGGTTTCGGCATTAACCTCGACCGCGGCGCCTTCGGTGCCGGACGCGACGATGCCCACCAGGCCTTCGGCGGCGACACGGCCCGATTTCTTGGCCGCGGCGGACAGGCCTTTCTTGCGCAACCAATCGACAGCTGCTTCCAGTTCACCATTGGTCTCGGCGAGCGCCTTCTTACAATCCATCATGCCTGCGCCGGTTTTTTCGCGCAGGTCCTTCACCAATGCGGCGGTGATTTCAGCCATGATCTCAATCCTTATCGTTCAATCGGTTGCAGGAACACCGGATGGCGGGACGACCGGGCATGCCCCTGGGCAAATGCCACGATTGCGCGCCGCCGGTGTAATCTGATCTCTCGCGCCCTTAAGCTTCGGCGGTTTTTTCGGCTGCCGGCTTTGCGGCCTTCTTGGTCCGCGAGCGGCTGCGCGGTTTCTTGACGACGACGGTCTTTTTATCGCCTTCGCCGTCGCCTTCTTCACCACCCTCGCCCGCTTCACCGGCGTCTTCCGTAGCGGCTTCGGCCGCCGCATCTTCCACCGGAGCGTCTTCGGCATCACCGATATCGACGCCGGCCTGCTTCATTTCGTCCTGGATGCCGCCGAGCACGGTGTTGGCAACCATTTCGCAGTACAGCTTGATCGCGCGGATGGCGTCATCGTTGCCGGGAACCGGGTACGTGATTCCGGCCGGGTCGGAGTTGCTGTCGAGGATACCGACCACGGGAATGTTCAGCGTGCGCGCTTCGGCGACCGCGATCGATTCCTTGTTGGTGTCGACAACCACCAGGATGTCGGGCAAGCCGCCCATGTCCTTGATGCCGCCCAAGGCGCGGTCGAGCTTCTCGCGCTCGCGCTGGAGGTTAAGTTGTTCCTTCTTGGTCAGACCCTGCAAATGCTGCTCGGAGCTGAACCTTTCTTCCAGGTCCTTCAGGCGCTTGATCGAGTTCGACACGGTCTTCCAGTTGGTCAGCGTGCC
>JAGREB010000191.1 GCA_020446775.1 Paracoccaceae bacterium | reverse complement strand
GCGGTCGGCATCGGTCAGCGGTTGGACTTCGATCGCCGATTGTTGTGAGTCGCCAGCCTGGTTCAAAGCCGGAAAGAAGCCGCCCTCGGTCGCGGAGGTACTCATGGTCTGGACGGCGGCGCACGATGACAAGAGCAGCGCTGCCGCCGCAATCGCGACGACGCCCGATGGTTTCATTTCTGGCCTCGGCATGGAACCCACCCTGTTGGATTTCCAGCACATTTTGCTTTTTGGCAAGCCGATTCTGCACCGCGCAGTCGGCCGCATGTTACCCACTCTGCGCAAAGCCCTTTAATAACGCGTAAAGATCGGCCGGGTGTCCGGCCGGTTCACAGGTAAATCCACAAGGTGTATCAGCCAATTAGGCTGAAGCGCGTGGCTGCCGAAGTGTCCGGCCTCCTGGTCCTGGGCATGACACAGGATGCATCGCCGTGGGGAGTTCAGCGGATCGGAGGGGTGGAATGTCTCAACGGATCTTGGTTACCGGCGCCAATGGCAAAACCGGCCGCGCGATCGTCGCCGCACTCGCCAAGCGCGGGGCAACGGTCAGGGCGTTCATACGTGACGCCGCTCAATTCGAGGCGCTCAAGACTTTGGGCGCGGCCGAAATGGCGCTCGGCGATATGGCCAAGCCCGAGACGATGGGTCCGGCGCTCAAGGATTGCCGGGCGATTGTTCACATCGGACCGCCGATGCATCCGGACGAATTGCAGATTACTTCCGATTTTGTGAGCGCGGCCCGGATGGCCGGTGTTTCCCGATTTGTCTACTACTCGGTGATGCATCCCCTGCGCCGCGAAGTTCCCCATCACGCGCGCAAGCTCGATACCGAGGAGATGGTGATTGAATCAGGCGTGCCCTACACGATCGTGCAGCCGATCCGCTACATGCAGCACCTCGAGCCGATCTGGAAGAACGTCGTCGCGAACGGGGTGCATGCGATGCCGTTCAACGTGACCGTCAAATTCAATGTCGCGGATTTGCTCGACTTGGCGGACGCCACCGCAAAAGTCGCGACCGAGGACGGCCACTTGTACGCGACCTATGAACTGGCCGGTCCGGAATCGCTCAGCCAAACCGACATGGCGGCGGTTATTTCAGAGGTGCTCGGAAAAACCGTGACCGCGCGCCAAATCCCGCTCGACGAAATGGCCGCCAAAGCCAAGGCGGGGGGCGCCTCCGAGTTGCGGATCGAGACCATGCGCAAGATGAACGGCCACTACGATCACAGCGGCTTTCTCGGCAACAGCAACGTCATGACGTGGATCTTGGGCCGTGCGCCGACGCGATATCGGGCTTATGTCGAGCGGCTCGCCAAACGCGACGGGTTGATCTGAACACGCGGCTGTTTTAAGCGGCAACGACGCGGTTTCGCCCGGATTTCTTGGCTTTGTACAGCGCCTCGTCCGCAGCGGCGACCAGCACGGCATTTTCACCGTGTTCGGGGAACGTCGCGATGCCGCAACTGATGGTGACGCGAAACGTACCCTGCTCGGCGTAGTGTTCGATTGCTTCGGCGGCCAGGCGCAGTTGTTCCATGACGGCGCGCGCGGCATCGGCATCGGTATTCGGCATCACCACCGCGAATTCCTCGCCACCGTAGCGGCCGACATAGTCGATGCGGCGCAGGCGATTGCGCAGCATATGCGTGATTCTGACAATCACCTGATCGCCGACGACATGGCCGTAGGTGTCGTTGACGTTCTTGAAGTGATCGATGTCGACCATACACAGCGCCAGCGGCGCGTTGGTGCGCGCGGCTGCGATCGTCTCGCGCTCGAGGTTGCGCAGGATATTGGTGTGGTTTAGCAATCCGGTCAGACTGTCGCGGTCGGTAAGTTTTTTCAGATCGCGATAACGATTGGCGCGGCTGGTGACGGCCGAGATCAGCTGTCCCGGGTGCAGCGGCTTGGGCAGAAAGTCGTCGCCGCCCAGGTGACGCGCGCGCAATTGCAAATCGAGCCGGGATTCAGTCGACAGGAAGAGGATCGGGACGGTCGTGTAGGCCGGAAACTGCCGAATGATTTGCGCAAGCTCCAATCCGGAGCATTCGGGCATATACAGATCCATCAAGATCAGGTCGGGATCGAATCCCGATAACGTGGACAGGATTTTCGAGGGGTCGCGCACGACCCGCGTTTCCAACCCCGCGTGTTCGAGAGTCAGCTGGTAGAAGCTCGCCAGCGCGGTCTCGTCTTCGGCAATGACCACGCGGTACGGGCGCTGCACTTGTTGTTCCTCGATCGAGGCCAAATGCAGGGCCAGATCCTGGTGCTCGAACGGTTTGGCCAGGAACAAGGCCGCGCCGCTTCTGACGGCTTTGAGGCGGTCTTTGAATCCGGTTCGGTCCGACGCAACGATCAGCGGAAGTTGATTCAACGCGGCCGAGCGTTGAACGATTTCCAGCGCTTCCGGATCTGCGGATACGTCGACATAAACGACGGCCGGGGCGCCCAGGGCGATTTCGCGCGGGATGTCGCTGTCGGAGGTGACGACGTCGCTCCCGTGCCCGAATGTCCGGATCGCGTCTCTCAGCGCGGTGGTCGCATCGGATAGGCCCTTAGACGTGACGATCAACAGATGGAGAGGCGCGCGCGTTCCCGTTTGCGGTTTTTGCTGGTCGTCGATGTCTTTGATGTCCAGGGCTTGACGCGGGGTCAACGTCGCATCTTCGAGGCCTTGGATCAGCAACTCGATCTGCGCGATTTCCTCAGATGTGAGCGCCTGGCCGTGTTCCCGCAAGAGCCTAAAGAGGCCGTCCAACGGCGCGGCGGCGGAACTCACCGCCGGGAAGCCGAAACTTTTTCCTGCACCCGCCAACGCATGGACAATGTCGTGAATCTTCATCAGCGCGACGCGCGCTTCCTCAATCGAAGGTTGGCGCGGTATCAACGTCCAGATGCGCCGCACTTCTTTGACCCGCGCGGACAGCGTTTCGCCGAATTCGACGCTCAATCGATTGAGGCGCTCGAGAAGATCGTCGTTCGCGGTCACCGATATTTCCCGGAAAATTCGTACAACGTTGGCGGCCTAATCCATGTTTATTGCGCCGGACACACTGCACTTGGGCGCATTGCGGCGTCAACTATGAGTAGATCAAAGCGGGGTCACGATTGCGCGGCGCGCTCTGCGCAATAAAATGATAAGCTCGGAAGAAACAGGGAGGTTTTCGGTCCGGTGCTGGAAGTATTCGACCAGTTCTTTGCGTTGCCTCTCGATAAATGGCCAATATTCGAGAATCAGTCGCTCGCCAAATCCAAGCTCATCCTGCGTGCCGATCTGCGGCCGCAGGTCGACATGTTCAATTCCGACGGCATCGGGTTGGGTTTGCGCGATCCGCTCTCGGTCGTCAAGGAGATCGCGCTCGAACAAGAAGACCGCCGCCGATTGAATGCATTGCTTCACGCCGGCAGCTACGACGTGTATTCGGTACGCGCCACGCTCAGTCCATTGTTGAGCGACGATGAACTCGCCGCGATCAAGATTCCCGACGAGGATCAAGAAAAACTCCAAAAATACTTGAACGCATATTCGCACGGCTTGCTCGAGGTCTTGCTGGACGGCACCGATGTCGTGATTAACACCCGGTCGACTTTGGCCTCGGTCCTGAAAGGCGAAGTGCGCGAGCAAGTTCTCGCCAACATCGCCCACATTGCCGAAAAGCTCGGCATCACGCCGCCCGAGATCGTCGTTTATGTCGCGCGCCTCAGTGAAATGATTTTGGCGGTGTCGTATTACCGGCGCGTGTTCGAAGCGACCTTGCCGCGAATTCAGCAACTCCTGAAGTTCGTCAAAAAGCTTCATGACGTCAAAGGCGCCGAGAGTCATTTTCCCGGTATTTATGATGACACGCAAAAAGTCATCGAACTCGGCCGCGATACGCTGCTTGCCATGAAGCACTATTTCGATGGCTTTATGAAGGTCGAAAACTTCTTCGCGACGATCACACCGGACAAGTTCAGGAATTTGAGCGAGGGCCTCGATGCTCACTACCGTGCCATCGGTTATCTGATCTGCTTCTGGCAAATCCGCATCGACGAATGGGAGCGCAAGTTCGCGATTGCGAAAGGCGAGTTTAGAACCGGCACTCTCGAGCAGCGCTATATCTTCTTCAAGGAATCGATCGATATTCACCTCGACAAGGCCCTCGAGCCGTTGGCGGTGATGCAATCGGCGGAATTCTATTTCGGTTAGAAATCGCCGCGGATGCGGAGGGCCGAGTACATCGTATTGTGTTCGACCCGGTATTCATTCCGCGCGACAACGCCGCTTGCCTGGCTGCCGGCATAAACGATCCGATTGCGTTTCACGTCCGAATATAGTGCGTTTCCGAACAATACGCGTACCGCCAACCCCCAGCCGATCTGCCGTTCGATATTGATACGCAAGTCGCCGTCGACGTGCCGGCGGTCGAAACGCGTGAAGTCGCTTTCGAGCGCCGCGCCGTTCTTGATGTATTCGATGCTAAAGTTAAGCTTCCATTCCGGAATGTCGTGGCGGTAATTGACCCGCAGTTCGTGGGTAGGCTGCAATCCGAAGCGGCGCGTTTTGCCTGTGAAGGCGTCGTGAACTTTGGAATCCTGAACCAGCACAGAGCCGTCAAAGACCGCGTCCCATAGGTCCCACGCGGCGAGTTTGAAACTCCATTCGAACCGCGCGCCGTAATGATCGCCGCTGCCAAGATTGCCGGGGCCCGAGAACGTGGGGCCGAGAGGTACTTCGTCGTTGACGTCGTTTACACGGCGATAGAACGCGCTGAGGTCGACCAAACCACGTCCACCGTCCAGGCGGTGTTCGGCGCCGACGTCGAACGCCCAGGCTTTTTGCGGAACGAGATCGGGATTTCCCGCAACGACTTCGTTGTCTTCACGGATGAAGGTCGCGGCAAAATCTTCAAAACGCAGCTGTCCGACGTCGCGAATAAACGAGAAGTAGAGCCGCGTCGCCGGTTTGACGTTGTACCAAATGTTCAGGCTGGGTTTCGCATATTTAAGCGAGCGCGAAGATTGTACGTCGGCACCATTTTGCTTGAGGCGCGAGAATTCGGCAGCGAATCCGGGCTCGATTTCAAGTTTAGGATTTGGTTTCAAGGAATAGGTCGAAAAAATCTCGACACGGTCTTCCGTCACGCGCGTATTGCTGTTGAACACGGGAATGTCGATGCGACGTCCGTCGACGACTTGGAAAAAATCGAGATCCTTATCGAGAGACGTAATCGCACCTTCGACGCCGATCTCGAGGTCTTGCTTCGGCGTAATGTCGGTTTGAAATGTTCCGCGGACGATTCGCGAAATGTTGTTGTCGCGGCGCGCATCGCCTCCCGCAATGGCATTTGGATCGCGGATGCGGTCGTAGAACTCGCTTTCGGTTTTGATGATATTGTCCGAATAAACCGCGAAGCCGAGGAACTTCGCAGATTCGCCGATGGGAATCGTGACATCCGTTGAAATTTCGTACTTCGTGTCCCGGCCGTCGCCTAGGGTTTTGATCGATGACGTCCTGGTTTCGCCGGTGGGGCTTGGAACGAAGAATTCAGAGAAATCCGCGTCGTTATACGGCGTATGGTTGAGGTATCCGCTGAGTTGCGCAGTGGCGCCGTTATCAAAGCCATAGCTTATCCGTCCGCGTGCGGAGTACTGCGGGCGGACCCGGTCGCGGCTCTCGTAAAAGCGGCCGATCGGCTGGCCGGACGGCGCGGTGATGATATCTTCGACGGATTGAAATTGGCCGCGCGCCCGGGTCTCGATTCCCACCGTGTAGCTCAGGGTATCGCGTTGGTAACTGTACGACAGTTGCCCGGATGGTCCCATATTCCCCGTCATGAAATTGACGAGGCCGATATTGTAGGCGCCGGAGCCAGCGCCGGCATCGTCCGATTTCAAGACGATGTTGACGACGCGGCCGCTGACCGATGCATCGAGTTCCTTGATGTTTCCGCTGATCACTTCGATCCGCAGAACTTGGCGGGCAGGAATACGGTCCAGGTAATCGGCGACGTCGCTGGCTTTGCTCGTCGTGCGGCGGCCGTTGATCAGGATTTGATCGGTGTCCGAGCGCAGTCCGCGGCGCTCGGTGTTTTGCTGAGACAGCGATGCGAGAACCGGCGCCATGCCCGGCACCCGTTCGAGCATGTCGCGGGCGGTTAGCGCATTGTACGGCGCAAAGAAGTCTTCGTCATAAAGCGTCAGGCTTTCTTCGCCGGCGGCCGGTTGCGCGTCGGTGGAGTCCGATTGCGCCGATAGGGGGCTGTTCAACGCTGCCGTCGCGAGGACAATCGTCCCTATATGGAGCGCGATACGCGAGGTTTTGCCGATCAGCCTAATCAACGCGATGTCCAGGTTCGCACACGTTAGAAACTTCTCCATGATCGGTGTCCGGGTGCAAGTCACAGCGGCCGCATCAATACGTCACCCGAACCATCAAAAAATGCCGCGGAGTCGGGCCCCGAGAAAACGGACCGGATTCTCGACGCGCCGTTCGGTTTGAAGAATGCGACCGTCGGCTTGCGAGATTTGATACCTAATCCGGTCGCGTGTGTTGTTGGAGGAAAGCGCGTTCGTGATGAAGGTACGCAGAATCAATCCCTCGCGAAGCGTGTACTCCGCGAACAGGCGCATGTCGCCGTAGGACGTACGGTGGTCGAACTTGTCTACGTCGCTCTCGATGGTTGGGCCGTCCTTGTTGTATTCGAAGCCGTAAGAGAGTTTCCACGCGCGGATATCGTGTCTGACCTGGCTGGACCATTCGTACCGGGGTTGTTTGGCAATCCGTCGCTTGATCCCGCTGAATGCATCGTGAACCGAAGAATCCTGAAGCGTGAAACTCGATGAAACGGTCGCGTCGATCAAATTGAATTTGGCGAGCTTCAAACTCACGTCGGCTTTGCCGCCGTAGTGTGTTCCCGATCCGAGATTCCCTGGCCCTGACGTTCCGCGGGCCAACGGCACGCGATCGAGTACATCGCTGATGCGCCGGTAAAAGCCTTTCAATCCCAAATTGCCTTTGCCGTCCGGCAGTTTGAAATCGAATCCCAACGTGAAGTCCCACGATTTTTCCGGGACCAGGAACGGGTTTCCGCCCAAGATTTCGTCGTCTTCGCGATTCACGGTCACGGCGAAGTCGGCGAATTGGAGTTGTCCGACGTCTCGAACGATATTGAAGTAAATCTGGGCGGACGGTGACGCCGTGTAATAAACGTTCAGGCTCGGTTTGGCGAATTTGAACGAGCGCTGCTCGTTGACGTCGGTTCCAACCTGATCGAGCCAGGAAAATTCAGCGGCCAGTCCGGGTTCGATTTCCATTTCCGGAAACGGCCGCCAACTATAGGACGCGAAAACCTCGACCCGGTCTTCGGACACGACCTGATCGCTGTTGAACAGCGTCGTGTCGACGCGCTGCCCATTGACGATCGAATAAAAATCCAAGTTCTTATCGAGTGTATTGCGCGCGCCCTCGACACCGATTTCGAATTGATCGGATTCCCCTACCGAGAGCTGCAATGTTCCACGCAGGATCCGCTCCTGACTTTTCTCGCTGCGGCTATCGCCGCCAAGCAACTGTGTCGCCGTGCCAAGAACATCGGAGAGGTCACTGCTTTCGTTAATCGTCTGATTGCTGAAAACCGCGAGGCCGAGGAATTTGTGGCCGGACCCGAACGGGTAAACCACGTCGCCGCTGATCTCGTATGTTTTTTGCTTATTCTTGGTGTGGTCGAGACGTGCAGCGGTAAAAACAGCGCTGGCCGGCAGGCCGGCAAATGTCCGCGCCGTGTCTTTGAAATTCGTCGGATAGTGTTCGACGATCGTATTTACTTGGTAAGTCGCGCCGCTATTCGCCGCATACGTCAGCAATCCTCGGCCAACATATGAGCGGCCTTGACGGTCGCGGATTTCGTTAATCCCACCGGTGCCCAGCGCAAGTGGGTCGAAAAAGCGTTCCGTTACCGTCGATGGCTGCACGTTCGGGCGCGTTTCGATGGAAACGCTATAGGACATGGCGCCAATGTCCGCGCCATAATTGAAACTTGCGACCGGTTCCGTTTCCCCGGAACTCTTGTGGACGATGCCGACATTGTAACCGCCACTACCGGCCGAAGAGCCGTCCGTCACGATATTGATGACCCTGCTGCCGACGTCGGCGTCGATTTCCTTGACGTTACCGACGATCACTTCGATTCTCAAGACGCGTGTGATCGGAATTTTTTCGAGAAAACTCGAACTGTCGCCTTGTTTGCTGGTGACGCGCTTGCCGTTGATGAGGACTTGATCGGTATTCGAACGAAGGCCTCGACGATCCTCCTTATCCCGGTTTTGACCCGCGGCACCGATGCCGGCGACGCCGGGAATCAATTCCACCATGTCGCGCGCATGCAACGGCGAATACGCCGCGAAGAAATCACGATCATATATGGTGCGGGTCGACGAGCCGTCGCTGATTTCAGTGACGCCCGTGGCGATTTTCCGCTCGACGGCAGATTGGTCGGATGTTTGCGCAATTGCAGCCTGCAGCGGTATAGCCGCAGGCAACGCCAACATCGCGCTTGCGAAGGCGCATGCTCGCTGGAATGCCCCTGACCTCATACGTGAAAACCGCGCCGAACCCTTTTCCCCAAATCGGTTGTATCATGTGCGGCGAGCGGGTGCAGAACTTCGTATTTCGTGGCTGCAAGGTGAGCACGCGGGCCGGGATTATTCCGATTTGTCCTTGCGCGGGGCGACCGATGTCGAGATCGCCACGGCGGGTTTTGCGCCAGACGTCGCCGCGCGCGGTATGGACATCTTACGCTTGTTGAGATTGTACCAACGGATCCAGTTGTCTTGAAGCAACGCGGCATCGCGCGCACGATCGCGATTCGAATTTTCCAGCGCGCCGACATAAAGTTCCGTACTGCGACGAAAAATCTCCGGCCAGACGCGCGGTAAATCGGTGTGGACGCGGGCGAGGACCTCATCGCTGATATCCGCCGCACGGGCCTGCGCGTGTTGGTAATAGGCCAACACCTCGCGCGTCTGTTCGGGATCAAGCGCTCCGCCGCGCCGGTTGACGTAATCGATTGCCATCTGCACATCGAATATCGCGGACTGCAGGTTGCGTACCTGCTCGATTTCGGCGTCGCTCCAATGCGTCAGGTACCAAGCCGTTGCGGCAGCGATAGCGGCGATCCCGCCCGCACCGAATAACATGAGACGGCGATTGATTGGCCGCTGCGGTGCCGGCATCAAAGAATCTTGAGCACGTTCTCGGGCGGACGGCCAAGGGCGGCTTTCGTGCCCGCGACGACGATCGGCCGTTCGATTATGGCCGGTGTCTTGACCATCGCCGCGATCAGCTTCTCATCGGTCAGCTTGTCGGGGTTTATCCCCGCATCGGCGGCATCTTTCTTTCGTACGATGTCCTTCGGCGCGGCGCCCAGCAACTTCAGGATCGACCGCAATTCTTCCGCGCTTGGCGGAGTCTTTAAATACTCGACAACGCGCGGTTTGAGTCCTATTTTTTCCAGCAGCGCAAGAGTGTCGCGCGACTTGCTGCAACGGGGATTGTGATAGATCGTGATCATTCGCTCATCGGCCTCGCTTATTTCTTCTCGAAGCGAATCAGGTCTTCGTAGGCGCGCGTTGCGAACACCTTTCCCTGATCCGCTCGCGGCGCATAGGTCGCGTCGAAATCCGCGGTCGGATTTTCGGCCAGGAAATCTTCCAAAGATTTGCCGGCCCGGATTGCCGCAGTCGTGCGCTTTTCCATTTCTTCGAGCATGGCGACGCTCGCGCCCAGCTCCTCGATATTCGAAAGGCTTCCGTGGCCGGGAATGATCTTGGTCTCGGCATTGCTGGCGGCGAGCACGGCTTTGCGCGCGGCGATCATGCCGCGCAGCGTCCCGCCGCTCGACGTGTCGACGAACGGATAGGTCACGCGCGTGTAGGTGTCGCCGGTATGGATGACATTCGCTTCTTCGAAAATGTACATCGCGTCGGTATCTGTGTGGGCATCCGGCAAATACACCATGCGGATGGTCAGGCCGTTGTAGTGTAGCGTTGCGCGATCCACGAACGTGATGTCGGGCAGTGCCGCGCGCGGCGACGGATCGAAGTTCATGTTCAACGCCGCGATGACCTGTTTGCTGGCCATGCGCTTGAACGTGTTCTCCTGCGCGACAATCCGCACGCCGGCCTTGCCGAATCCTTCGTTGCCGCCGGTATGGTCGAAATGCCAATGCGTATTGAGCGCATAGGTGATCGGCTTATCGGAAATCCCTTTGACCGCATTGGTGATGCGATCGACCATTTCGGCGAACTGCGTATCGACGATGACGACTCCGTCGTCCCCCACCGAGACCGCAAGGTTTCCTCCGGCCCCCATGAACATGTGAACGCCATCTCGAAGCGGAATGTCTTTCACTTCGGCGGTGCGCGTGAGTTGTGCCCAAACCGGAAACGCAAACAGGGTAAACGCGGCGGACGCAGTGATCAGGCTTCGCGGCGAAATCATGTTCGTGATCTCCTCGGTCGGTGACGGTCGCGGCATGCGATATTTCACCTCTTGACCGGACTCTGCAACAGGCGACTGTCTTCATCATCTGGCTTTTTCGCGGGGATTGGCGTGATGGGCCCATTTATGCCAACTTGCGGATGCGCGAGACCG
>JAGREB010000190.1 GCA_020446775.1 Paracoccaceae bacterium | reverse complement strand
CGCGGGGCGAGGTGCCGGTGGGTGCGGTGATCGCCGATGTCCAGGGACGAATTGTGGCCGCCGCCGGCAACGAGGTCGAAACGCGCCACGACCCGACAGCCCATGCGGAAATGCTGGTGCTGCGGGCCGCCGCTGAAAGTGCCGGCGCGCCGCGGCTCGTCGATTGCGATCTTTACGTTACGCTCGAACCGTGCCCGATGTGCGCAAGCGCTGCCGCGCTCGCCCGCGTGCGGCGCGTGATCTACGCCGCCTACGATCCCAAGGGCGGCGGTGTCGATCATGGTCCGCGCATTTTCGCGCAACCCACGTGCCATCATCGTCCCGAAGTCGTCGCCGGAATTCAGGCAGCCCGGTCGGAATCGATGCTCAAAGAGTTCTTTGCCGCGCGCCGCTGACACCCTAGAGTGACTGCATGAAAACCAAGCTGCGTACAGTCATGGCCGTATTCGGCCTGTCGCTTCTGACCACGATGTCCGCCGTCCAGGCCCAAGACGGTGTGGGCTATGGCGGCGCCAAGGTCGAGTTGCAGCCGATGATGGTGCCGACCCGCAATTCTTCGGGCGAGGTCCGGTACGAAGTGTTGACGCTGCGGATCGTGCTGGACGCAGGCCCGCGCGAGCGGCCCGCGTGCTTCTCGATTCCCTACGTTCACGAGAAGCTGCTGACATACATGTATCACGCCAATTTGACGCCCGCCGATTTGATCGGTCAGCGCCAAGAGGTGTTGGCGAAAAACCTGCTTAAGGTGGCGATCGACGCGACCGACAAGAATTTTTACTCGGCGGTCGAGATCGTCGATGAAGGTGCGCAGGCGATGAAGCAACTCGATCCCAACGCCCGGGCACTCGACCCGAAGTCGCAGACGCTGTCCAACCAGTGCAAGTAACGGCGGATTAGCCGGCGCCGGTCGCGGCAAGGCCTTCGAGGCCGCGCTGCCAGACGTCAAGCGACCGCGACAACACGCGCGATTTCCACTCCTCGGACTCGGCCGGATAAAACACGCGCTTCAATTCCTGTTTGATCGCGCGGCCCTGTGCCGATGCCGGATCGCCGTGCAGATGCAGCCAATTGTCGGCGCGCACGGCTTTCAGCATGTCGCCGACCGGATAGGTTCCGAATTCGAGCGTGTTGCCGTAGACGGCCGCAGGCGCGAGCGCGCGCGACAGGCCGGTGAGATTGTAACCGTCGTGAACGCTGCTGCCGGGCGCGGCAGCCATGACCGTCACGTCGTCGCCCCACAAATCGTGCGCTCGGGTGACGGCCGGCGTGCCTTCGTCGCCGACGCAGTAGCATACGCCCGTACCGAATTCGCCGAGGCCGGTGTGGATGTCGAGGACGGCGACGTGTTTTGCCGCCGAGCAATAGATTTCGAGAATCTTGAAGATGGTCTGGCGCGACCACGTCGGTTTGGTTCCGCCGTAGAACACGCCTTCGGGGTGGGTGAATTGGCCGCCCATGATGGCGCGATTGAGCGCGCGGCGGCCATGGCGGTCGGCGTAAGCCGTCAGCCGTACCTCGGCTTCGGCCACGGCGTTGTCGTTCCAAGCGCGCGGGCAGATCGCCTCCGCCAGTTCGTCGTAGCCCGGTTTGCTGGGCAGGGACCGGCCGAAATCGGCAAAGTTCCGGTTGAGGTCGATGTTGTCCTCGGTCACGCGCCGTATCCAGGCAAATCCATATGGATTGACTGCGTGCATCACGATCACGGAAATTCCGTCCGGGACCCGTTCATGTCCGCCGCGCTTGAGCCACGCGATCTGCGCGGCCGATCCGGCGAAGCCCTCGACCCCGTGGGTGCCCGACATCACCACGAACACGCGCTCGGCGCGGCAGGGCGACGACGCGTCCGGGCACAAAGTGACGACATCGAGCGCCAACGCTTCGCCGCCGGGCCCGGTCATCGGGTGATCGTGGCTGGCGACCGCTAACCCGGCTTCCGCCGCGGCGTCCTGGAATTTGGCGCGCGCTTCGGCGTAGGTATCGGAAAAATATTCGTCGAGCGCCATGTGCCGTGCGAGCCCCAATTCCCGCTGTATTCAATACACCGCTAACTTTTCGCGCGTTCACGGGCGAGGGCACGCCATCCGATGTCGCGGCGGCAGAA
>JAGREB010000189.1 GCA_020446775.1 Paracoccaceae bacterium | reverse complement strand
ATTCAGAAGTTAAGAGCTGCCTTCGGTTTGTTGTTTTCACAAGACGGAACCATGGCCGATCGCATCAACGAAGTCGCCGATCTCTATGCGTTGCACGCCGGCGTCATGGATATCGTCAATTTCATTCGCGCCGATTCCTCGCGGCCGCTATGCACGCCGGCAAGCGGCGCTGCGAACGGGAACGGCAACTGACCGGCGGACCGGGTCGATGACCGCCGCCGCGCCACCCGCAAACGTACCGCTGGGGATTATCGCCGGTTCAGGCGCCCTCCCTGGACTAATCGCCGAATCGTGCCGTGCGCGAGGCGAGACTTATTTTATCCTGGCATTGAAGGGTTTCGCCGATCCGTCGTTGATGCACGGCGCGTCGGGCGCGTGGATTACGATGGGCGAGGCCGCGCGCGGATTCGATCTGCTGAAGGATGCCCAAGTTAAACGCGTGGTCATGATCGGCGGGGTAAAACGGCCGGCGTTCGGTGACATGGTGCCGGATTGGCGTACAGCAGCGTTTCTGGCGCGCGTCGTCATACATGCATTGGGCGATGACGGCTTGCTCCGCGCGGTGATTGCCGAGATCGAACGGGAAGGGTTGAGAGTTGTCGGCATTCCCGACGTTGCCCCAGATTTATTGGCTCCTGTGGGATCGTTAACTCGCGCGCCGCCCGGAGCGTCGTGGGACCAAGATGTCGCGATTGGTCTGGAAGCGGCATTGGACTTAGGCCGCGCGGATATCGGTCAAGCTGTAGTGGTGGCAAATCGTGCCGTTATCGCCCGCGAGGATCGCCAAGGTACCGACGCCATGATCGCGCGCGTGGCTGCAAGCGGGAGAGGCCGGGGTGCGGTCCTGGTCAAATGCAAGAAGCCGGAACAAGACCCGCGTGCCGATCTGCCTGCCATCGGACCTGCCACTGTGAAGGCGTGCGCCGATGCCGGCTTTTCCGGTATCGCGGTCGAAGCCGGTGCGACGATCCTGATCGACCGCGCTGAAATCATCGCAGCAGCCGATGCGGCGAGTTTGTTCGTGACGGGTGTGCGTACCCCGGCGGTTGGCGCCACATGAACAGAACCGCTGATGCTCCTCTGATTTATCTCGTCGCCTGCGAGCCTTCCGGCGATGTGCTGGGTGGTTCGCTAATGCACGCAATAGCGAAGGAAACCGGAGGGCGTGTGCGGTTCGCCGGGGTCGGCGGGCCGGCGATGACGAAAGCCGGTCTCGACACCTTGTTCGATCCGTCCGAACTTGCGTTGCTCGGCATCTTCGAGGTGTTGCCCAAGGCGCTATTGGTGCTGCGCCGGGTACGGGAGACCGTCGCGGACATCGAATGCGTCAAACCGTCGATACTCGTGACCATCGACTCATGGGGTTTTACCGGGCGCATACATCAGCGCTTGGCGCGCGCGCAGCATGATGTGCCGCGCGTTCGCTATGTCGCGCCACAGGTTTGGGCATGGCGGCCGGGCCGCGCCCGCCAACTGGCAAAATGGATTCACAGGGTCCTGACCTTGTTCCCGTTTGAACCGAAATATTTCGAAGTGGCCGGGTTGCCGGCGACGTGGGTCGGTCATCCGGTTATCGAGTCAGGCGCGGGCAAGGGGGATGGCGCAAAGTTTCGTACTGCCCACGCGATCAACGATGGAATGCCGGTCGTCTGCGTTCTGCCCGGCAGCCGTAAGGGAGAAGTATCGCGGCTGCTACCGATATTCCGTGAAACTCTGAAGATCGCCGCGGCGAAGCTCAGCAAGTTCCAAATCGTGATCCCGACCGTCCCGGCGATGGAAGCTCTGGTCAAGAGCGAGGTTTCGCGTTGGCCGTGGCCTGCGATCATCGTTGTGACACCCGAAGCGCGCGACGATGCCTTCGCTGCCAGTCGTGCGGCCCTGGCCGCGTCCGGAACGGTGACCTTGGAACTGGCGCTCGCGAAAGTGCCGCATGTGATCGCATATCGCGTCAATGCGCTGTCCGCGCTCGCGTTTCGAATGTTGGCGAAGACAAAATCTGTCAACCTGATCAATATTCTGCTCGGACGCCCCGTGATTGCGGAACGGCTGCAAGGTGACTGTCGGCCCGAAATCTTGGCCGAAGATCTTGTGTCGTTGGTCAACGACGACCAAGCCCGTGCGGCGATGTTGAAGGCCTTCAAAGAAGCGATCTCGACTTTGTCGCCTGCGGATGGTCCGCCCAGCCGGGCGGCGGCCCGGGCGGTGCTCGCTATGATCGCACCGTGATTTACGTGAAGAATTAGGCGAAGGCCTGCAACAGCGTCTTATTCAATTCGACGCCGGTTTCGACCAGGCTGGCCGCGGCTTTGTATTGATTGAGGGCCGACTGCAACCCGATGATTTCGAGCGTGAGATCAACCGGCTGCCCAACGTCCTGCACGAATACTGCGACACCGCCTGTCGGGATCGAGCCTGAAACGGGTTCCGCGGCGGTATAACCTTCGGTCGCGACGTTGACGATGTTGTTCGCACGCACCGCGGCCGTGGTTCCGGCGGCGTTCAAGGCAGATGCGGCGATCGGCAGAATATCCATGGCGTCCAGCTTACAGTCTAACCTCGATCAACGCACCACACCGTGCCTTGGTTGCAAAAGAAAACGGCGGCACCCGCGGATGCCGCCGTTTCCGGGAATACGCTGAACTATTTGCGCTTTTTCAACGGCTGAAATTCGCGCTTGTCGAGACCCCGATAGAGCTGGCGCGGCCGGCCGATTTTGTTCTGCGGATCGGCGATCATTTCATTCCATTGCGCAATCCACCCGGTGGTGCGGGCCAGGGCGAACAGCGGCGTGAACATCGATACCGGGATGCCCATGGCTTGGAAGATGATGCCCGAATAGAAATCGACGTTCGGATAGAGCTTCTTCTGGATGAAGTAATCGTCTTCCAGCGCGATCCGCTCCAGTTCCATGGCGATGTCGAGCAGCGGATTGTCCTTGATCCCCAGTTCGCCCAGGACCTCGTGACACGTGCGGCTCATGATCCGCGCGCGCGGGTCGTAATTCTTGT
>JAGREB010000188.1 GCA_020446775.1 Paracoccaceae bacterium | reverse complement strand
GGTTGACCCATGTGGTTGAACCTTGCGGTAAACCCGGACATTCCAATCGCGGCCTAGTCGCGGCATGAGGCTCCAATGACGAATGCAACGCATAATCAGCTTTCGCCGACACAGCTTTCTCCCATACAGGCGCGCGTCCATGAGGCGTCGATGCGTAATGCTCCGCACATCCTGGAGGTGTTGCGTACCGCAATACCAGCCACTGGTGATGTCTTGGAGATTGCCTCGGGTACCGGTTATCACGCAGCGACCTTCGCGCGCGCTCCCGGGCGTGCGGTGGCAACCGAGCGACCCCGATCCCGCGATGCGCGCGAGCATTGCTGCGCATGCGACCGAAGCCGGTTTGCCCAACCTCGCCCATCCTTTGGAACTCGACGTCGAGAAGCGGCCGTGGCCGGTCGAGCGGGCCGACGCCATCGTGTGCATCAACATGATCCATATCTCGCCGTGGCCGGCGACCGAGGCGCTGTTCGCCGGCGCAGGGGATTTGCTGACGCACAACGGCGTCTTGTTCACGTATGGGCCCTATAGCGTGGATGGCGATTTCCGCGGCGAAGGCAACGTGACCTTCGACCGGAATTTACGCGCACGCAATCCGGCCTGGGGAATTCGT
The DNA here is from genome assembly GCA_020446775.1 of Paracoccaceae bacterium. Taxonomy (GTDB): domain Bacteria; phylum Pseudomonadota; class Alphaproteobacteria; order Rhodospirillales; family Rhodospirillaceae; genus VGEM01. The sequence goes on along the minus strand of JAGREB010000188.1, from coordinate 3,906 downwards.
GATATCCGCGAGCTGGAGCCGGTCGCCGACATAAACGGTTTGATGCTGGCGGCCACGGTTGCCATGCCCGCCAACAACCTGTCGCTGATCTGGCGAAAAACCGGGAGCAAATAAACAGCGTCGCGAAAAACGAAACCCCGCCTCGAGGGCGGGGTTTCGCAACTGATGGAAAGTGAGATTAGAACTAGCCGCGCTTGCGCCGCGCCGCGTGCAGGCCAAGCAGGCCGAAGCCAACCAGCATAAGGGCGCCCGGCGCCGGGACGTCGACACTTGTTTCCGCACCCGAGACGAAGCCGGGATTGGAGGTATTATTCAGATTGTCGCCGCCCAAGTACGGTTCGGATCCACTGAGATACATGAACCAGGGAACCGCGCTGGGTGCCACCGCATCCGTGATATGCACCAAGAATCCGGACTGAGAATTGCCGGGCGTTACGTATCCCCCGATCCAGTTGTTGTTGTAGTTCGAGATGGTGTCGCCGTAATAAGTGTTGTTCCAGGTGACCCACGAGTTCGGATTCCACCCGCCAGCTGGGGAACCGACGATGTCACGGGCGCTGAGCAACACGCCGAAAAAGTAAATGTTTTGCGCCACCGGCATATTGTTCGTGATCGTGAAATCCAGCGTGTAGTCGCCGGACGTCCCGCTGACCGAGTAACTGACCGAAACGGGAAGCGCTTGCGCCGCACCGGCAAATAAGCTGACCAACAAAGCAATCAGGAGCGCAACGGGACTGAACGGTTTCATGTCGGACCTCGCGGGCTTTAACGGCGTTCAATCAAGACACTGCAAAACCTGTGCCAATAACCCGCTTTTATTGGATTTCAATTAGTTACGCGGGGCGGTCGGCGTCACAAATAGGTAAAGTTGTAAAAAACTCTGACAGTCAATCACTGGCGTTTTTCACGAAAATCTAAATTTCATTTTCGATTCAAATGTTTATGGCGTTCATCGTTGTGTAAAGAATCCTGACACCCCGAAGCAGCACCATTTAGCCTTCCCAATGCCCGCCGAAGGTGCGTGCGATGGCGCGGCGGTCGCGCTTGGTCGGCCGGCCCGCGCCTTTGGGCCGCGACAGCAGGGGCTTGTAGGTCGGCAGCGCCGCCTCGTCTTTCTTGAGTTTCTCGGGCGGCGACGGCTCATCGTAAAGCGTGCGCGCGTCCGTCGCGCTGCCACGCTTGAAGCCGAGCGCGGTCACCGTCACCGTACGCCGCACCGGCCCCAGGGTCAGGGTCATGATCTGACCGACACGCACGCTGGCGCTCGGCTTTTTTGCGACGGCGCCGTTGACGCGCACTTGGCCGCGATCGATGACCTTTTGCGCCAGCGCGCGGGATTTGCAGAAGCGAGCGGCCCACAGCCACTTGTCGAGACGCACCGAAGCTTCAGCGGTGGCGGTCTCGGGCGCGCTCATCCGACCAGTTCTTTCAGCCGCGCGAACGGAGAATCGGGATCGATCGGCTTGTCTTTTGGTTTTTGAGCCTGTTTGTGCCGCGGCTTGCCCTTGGCATTTTTGGCGCCGCGTCTTTCGCCCTGTTTGTGGCGTGGCTTGAACGCGAACGCGAGGCCGGCTTCTTCGGGTGTCACCTTAAAGCCGAGCAGGCCCATGACGGCGGGCGCGGTTTCGGCGGTGATGCCGAGCAACGAGAGTTGCGCCGGCGGCAGATGCGTCGCGCCTTCGCGCGCCAGCTTGCGCACTTCCGCGCCAAATCGTTCCAGCATGTCGAGCCGGTAGCCGGTGCCCGCGACCGGGCGATAACCGCAGGCGTGATAGAATGCACCCGGCACCTGAGGCACGAGCGGGATCGACACGCGGCCGGGTGCAGGCAGTTCCGGGGCATCATGATCGCGGTGCGCGGCGATCCACAACAAGCCGCGCAAACGAATGGGCGCGGCCTTGAGCAGCGCCGGGAAATAGACGCATTCAAGTCCGAAGCGGATGCCGAGCCGCGCCAGGGATTTTCGGTCTTCCTCGCCCAAGGCCCGCAACTGATCTTCGACGTCGGCGCGCCTCACGCTGCCGAGACCTTCGGACAATTGAAACACGATACCGCGTACATGCGCTTTGACATCCGTTTCGGCGGCTTGGACCAGCGGTTCGAGAATTCTGCCGATATATGCGGCGATCCAATTTCTCAGTCTTGCTTCAACGGCCGTGCGCTGCGGCGCATCGAGCCGTTCGTCGGTAGGCACGTCGACCTGAGGTTTAAGCGGCGAAGTTCCGGCAATCAGTTTGGCGACGGGCTCGTTCTGCCAAACGATGTGCGCCCGGTCGTCGAGCGTGAAGGCATCGTCGGCCGCAGCCGAGATCGCCTCGACGCGCGCGGCGACAATCGGACGCAGCGCGGCGTTGGCGGCATTCAGGACCGCGCGGTCGGCGGAACGCAAGCCGGTACGTTCGGGCGCAAACCGCAGGCCTTCGAGTTTGCCGAGTTTGTGCCCATCGACACTGACGCCGCCGTCACCGGCCACGTCGGCATGAAGACTGTCGTCGGATTTGAGCTTCTTCACCAGATGCGACGTCCGTGAGTCGATGAATTGATGGGTCAACTTGGTATGTAGCGCATCGGATAGCTTGTCTTCCAGTGCGCGGGTGCGTTCCTGCCAGGTCCGGGCATCCGCGACCCAATCGGGCCGGTGAGAGATATAGGTCCAAGTGCGAATGGCGGCGATGCGGTCCATCAGGGTGTGGATATCGCCGTCGGTACGGTCGATGCGCGCGAGTTGCTGCGCGAGCCAGTCCGACGGGATTTTTTCCGTATCTTGAGTCAGGTGCTCGAAGACTTGACCCATCAGGCGTGCGTGCTGTTCGGGTTTAAGTTTGCGGAAGTCGGGCACCTGGGCCACGTCCCACAACAAGCGCAAACGCTCGCCGCCCGGCGCGCGGGATTTGATGTCACCGTCGCGCAACAGCGCTTCCAGCACCAACTGATCCTCGGCCGGCGGCGGACGGGTCAAGACGGCGTGCGGCGGCGGCGCCTTGAGATCGGCCAGCAGCGTGTCGGACGAGACAAAACGAAGGTCCGTGTTGCGCCAATAGAGAAACGACAGCGCAGGGAATTCGTGGTTCTCGACCCGCACCACGATATCAGGATCGAGTTCAGAGACTTCCGCTGTTACACCGAATGTTCCATCGTTCATGTGCCGTCCCGCGCGGCCGGCAATCTGCGCGACTTCGTGGGCGAAGAGCGGTCTGGGCCGATGGCCGTCGAACTTCTGCACCGCTGCGAAACCGACATGATCGACGTCCATGTTGAGACCCATTCCTATGGCGTCTGTGGCGACCAGATAATCGACATCGCCCGCCTGATAGAGCGCAACCTGGGCGTTGCGGGTGCGCGGGCTGAGCGCACCCATCACCACAGCGGTTCCTCCGCGATGGCGGCGGATCATCTCGGCGATGCCGTAGACCTCCGACACCGAGAACGCGACCACCGCCGAGCGCCTGGGCAAACGCGTGAGTTTCTTGGCGCCGCTGTAGGTAAGTTTGGAAAAGCGCGGGCGTTGCACGAACTGAATGCCGGGCACCAAGCGCCGGATCAGCGGCTTGATGGTCTCGGAGCCCAGAAACATGGTCTCGATCTCGCCGCGCGCGTGCAACAGACGGTCGGTGAAGACATGGCCGCGGTCGGGGTCTGCCGCCAATTGAATTTCATCGACGGCCAGAAACGCCACTTGCCGGTCGACCGGCATACTTTCGACCGTGCAAATGAAATAGCGCGGGTTGGCGGGAACGATTTTTTCCTCGCCGGTGATCAGCGCCACCGCCGCCTCGCCCTTCATCCTGACGACGCGGTCGTAGTTTTCGCGCGCGAGCAAACGCAGCGGAAAGCCGATCATCCCGGAGCGATGGCCCATCATGCGGTCCATCGCCAGCCATGTCTTGCCGGTGTTGGTCGGCCCGA
>JAGREB010000187.1 GCA_020446775.1 Paracoccaceae bacterium | reverse complement strand
TCGGCCGCCTATGCCGCGCGCTATCTTGCGAAAAACGTCGTGGCGGCGGGCCTTGCCGGTAAGTGCACGATTCAGCTGTCCTATGCGATCGGCGTGTCCAAGCCCCTATCCGTTTACGTCGACACTCACGGCACCGGCAAAGTCGACGAGGATAAACTGTCGACGGTTCTCCAAGAGCTGATGAACCTGAGCCCGCGCGGCATTCGCGAGCATCTCAAACTGAGCCGTCCGATCTACGCGCGCACGGCCGCTTATGGGCATTTCGGCCGCGAGCCCGACGGCGGCGGCGGGTTCACCTGGGAGCGGCTCGATTTGGTCGGCGATCTTGAGTCGGCTTTCGACGTCTGATCCCGACTCACGCGGGCCGCAGTTTCGTTTTTACGGCCGGCGCAAGGGCAAACCTCTTAAGCCCAACCGTCAGGCATTGCTCGATCAGGTGTTACCGAAACTCCTGATCGGCGAGGCCGCGGTCGCACGCGACCCGCGCGCGCTGTTTCAACATGCACCACAGGACATTTGGCTCGAGGTCGGTTTCGGCGGCGGCGAGCATCTCGCCGCGCAAGCGACCGCCAATCCCGTGGCCGGTATCATCGGCTGCGAGGTGTTCTTGAACGGCGTCGCCTCGCTGGTGCGCCATGTCGACGAACGCAAACTGAACAATGTGCGCGTCTGGCACGGCGACGTGCGCGAGTTGCTGCCAAATCTTCCAGACGGATCGATTGCACGCGTGTTTGTGCTGTACCCCGACCCCTGGCCCAAAGCGCGCCACGCCAAACGCCGCCTGATCGGACCCGACAGCCTGCCCGAACTCGCGCGCATCCTTGCCGACGGCGGCGAACTGCGGTTCGCCAGCGATCACCCGGTTTATGTGCGCTGGGCCCTGCAACACCTGACTGCGGCGCCCGAATTCCATTGGCAGGCGCGCACACCCGAGGATTGGCGGACCCGGCCCGCGGACCAAATCGAGACTCGTTATGAAGCCAAGGCCAAAACCGCCGGCCGGACCCCGTCATATTTGACTTTTTTGCGCCGGCCGCGGGCCTAAACGCACCCTTCGGGCCGTCTTCGGGACCCCTAAAAACCCTTGCTTTTCGGGCTTTTCGCGACTATATCCACCGCCGTACTTCACCAAGTCCGAACGACTTAAGGAAGTGGCCCAACCCGGCCACTTTTTTTATTGCCCGATTTCCGGCGGTTCGGCCTGGCGAAGGGGTCGAAAACGGAGAGGACCTGATCGGGACCGCGCGGCGTGGAACGGTTAAAAGCACTTGAAGCGCGTATCGCGCCCACCTTGGACGGCATGGGTTTTGAGGTCGTCAGGGTGGCGCTGACCGGCGGCAGCCGGCGCACGCTGCAAGTGATGGCCGATCGCTCCGACGGCGTACCGATCTCGGTCGACGACTGCGCCGCGATCAGCGAGACGCTGTCGGCGATTTTCGATGTCGAGGAACCGGTGCCCGGATCCTACGACCTCGAAGTCAGCTCGCCGGGAATCGACCGGCCGTTGACGCGGCCGAAGGATTTCGTCGCTTACGCCGGCTTCGAGATGAAGCTGGAAACGTCGGCGCCGGTGAACGGCCGCAAGCGGTTCAAGGGCGTGCTGAAGGGCGTCAATGCCGGCGGCGACGTGGTGATGGAAATCGACGGGGCCGAGATTGCGGTGCCGTTTGCCGGCGTGGCCTTGGCCAAACTGGTGATGACCGATGAATTGATTGCCGCGACTGCGCAGGGACGACCGTCCGAAAGCGCGCCGCACGCAAGTTGATAGAGAACGAACGAGAGAGCGAGGATTTGAACATGGTACAGAGCGTCGGCATGCCGCGTCCGGAGTTGGTGCAAGTCGCCGATACGGTTGCGCGCGACAAGAACATCGACCGCGAAGAAGTCTTCGTGGCGATGGAGCAAGCGATCCAGAAAGCCGGCCGCAGCAAATACGGCCACGAAAAGGACATCCGCGCCGCCATCGACCGCAAGACCGGCGAGATCA
>JAGREB010000186.1 GCA_020446775.1 Paracoccaceae bacterium | reverse complement strand
GTCGTCGACGCCGACTTCGAGGAAGTCGACAAGGATAAGAAGTAACCCCCGTCGGTTGTTACCGATGCGGCGTTTAGCGTTCATTGACGGCATGCGCGCCGTAGCCCGAGGTGTTCGGGCTACGGCCGTTTGCGCGTCCTGACCATCGGGCGCGCCATGGCCAAGCAGGATTACTACGAACTCTTGGGCGTCGAGCGCACGGCGACCATCGAGATCATCAAAAAGTCCTACCGCAAGCTCGCGATGGAGCATCACCCGGACCGTAATCCGGGCGACAAAGCGGCCGAAGCCAAATTCCGGGAAGTCAACGAAGCCTACGACGTTCTGAAGGACGAACAGAAGCGTGCGGCTTATGACCGCTTCGGCCATGCGGCGTTCGAACAAGGTATGGGCGGCGGTGGCGGCGGATTCGATTTCGCGACTGGTTTTGCCGATATCTTCGACGAGATGTTCGGCGACATGATGGGCGGACGGCGCGGGCGCGGCGGCCCGCAACGCGGCGCCGATCTGCGCTACAACATGGAGATCACGCTCGAAGAGGCGTATCACGGTAAAAAATCCAAGATCACCGTGCCGTCCTCGATTGCGTGCGAACCCTGCAAGGGTTCAGGCAGTAAAGGCGGTGCGGCGCCCAAGACCTGCACCACGTGCCGCGGCGCGGGCAAGGTGCGCAGCCAACAAGGTTTCTTCACCATCGAGCGCACCTGCCCCACCTGCAACGGCGGCGGCAAGGTGATCAGCGACCCCTGTCCGTCATGCCGTGGGTCGGGGCGCACCCGCAAAGAAAAGCAACTCGAAGTCACCGTGCCGCCGGGCGTCGAGGAAGGCACGCGGATCAGGCTCGCGGGCGAAGGCGAAATCGGCGGCCCCGGTGCCCCGCCGGGGGACCTTTATATTTTTCTCGCGATCCAACCGCACCGCATGTTCCAGCGCGAAGGCGCGAATTTGTTCATGCGCATGCCCATCGCCATGACCACGGCGGCCTTGGGCGGCGAACTTGAAGTGCCGTCGATCGACGGCGGACGCGTTAAGGTCAGCATCCCCAAGGGCTGCCAGAACGGACATCGCTTCCGGCTGCGCGGCAAGGGCATGACCGTGTTGCGTTCCACGGCACGGGGAGATTTATTCCTGGAAGCTGCCGTCGAAGTGCCGGTCAACCTGACCGACAAGCAGCGCAAGCTGCTCGAAGAATTCGAGAAGGAAAGCGATCAGCGCACCTACAGCCCGGAAACCCAGGGCTTCTTCGACCGCATCAAGGAATTCGTCGACAGCCTGAAGTCATGATAGCGTCGGCCGTCTTTTAAACGGCGCGCGACATGATCGATCTTCGTTCCGATACCGTCACCCGTCCATCGGCCGCCATGCGCGCGGCCATGATGGCGGCCGAGGTCGGTGACGATGTGTGGGGCGACGATCCCACCGTCAATGCGCTGCAAGCGCGCATGGCGGCGCTGACCGGCAAGGACGCAGCGTTGTTTTTTCCCTCGGCGACGCAAGCCAACCTCGCGGCGCTGATGTCCCATTGCCAGCGCGGCGACGAAGTCATCCTCGGCAACGACGCACATACCTTTCGCCACGAAGCGGGCGGGCTCGCTGTGTTGGGCGGCATTCTACCTCAGCCAATTGAAAACGCCGCCGACGGAACTCTCGCGCTCGACCGTATCGCCGCCGAGATCAAGCCCGACGATCCGCACTTCGCGCGCACGCGCCTCCTTACGCTTGAAAACACCATCGGCGGAAAAATCCTGCCGCAGGAGTACGTAACCGCCGCCGCCGCGCTTGCGCGCAAACACGGCCTTGGCCTTCATCTCGACGGCGCGCGGGTATTCAATGCCGCCGTGGCGCAGCAACGCACACTGCATGAGTTGTGCGACCCCTTCGACACGGTGACGATTTGTTTTTCCAAAGGCCTCGGCGCGCCGATCGGTGCGGTGCTGGTGGGGACACACGATTTGATGGGCCGGGCGCTGCGTGCCCGCAAGATCCTCGGCGGCGCCATGCGCCAATCGGGGCTACTTGCCGCGGCGTGTATCTATGCTCTCGACAATAATGTCGACCGCTTGGCCGAGGACCACGCCAACGCAGCCGCACTTGCCGCAGGGCTGAAACAAATCCCCGGCCTGGGAAACATTACCTGTGCCACCAATATGGTGTTCGCGGATATTCCTGCCCAATCATGTGCCGCGCTTCAGGAAGCGTTGGCCGCGCGGGGGATTATTTCAGCCGTCTCGACGCGCACCCGGTTCGTGACCCATCTTGACGTCACGCGCGCCGATATCGATACGGTGGTGGCCGCGACCCGAGCGTTTTTTTCGCGCTAGGCCAAGTTGCCCCTGAAAATCCGCTAGGGCGGCATGCCCCACCTTCATATACTGCGGCCCGAATTCGAAGCGGGCTTCACCATGGCAACGTCACCTTTAAAGATCGGGATCGTCGGCTGCGCCGGGCGCATGGGCCGTATGCTGATATCCGAAGTGCTGGCGACATCCGGCACGGCGCTGGCCGGCGGATCGGAACAGCCCGGCCCGCACATCGGTACCGATCTCGGCGTATTGGTGGGCGCAAAACCCCTCGGCCTCAACGTGCTCGACAATCCGGAAGGCATGTTTTCGGCGGCGGACGTGGTGATCGACTTCACCCGGCCCGAGGCGACGCTTGGGCATGCGAAGCTGGCCGCCGCCACAAAAACGGCGCTGATTGTCGGCACCACCGGCATGGGTGACGACGTACACAGGGCTTTGTCCGAGGCGGCGCAAAAGGTCGCCGTGGTGTCCGCGCCGAACTTTAGTCTTGGCGTCAATGTGCTGCTTGGCTTGGCTGAAAAAGCCGCCGCCATACTGGGCCCCGAATATGACATCGATATTCTCGAAATGCATCACCGCCATAAAGTCGATGCACCGTCGGGCACCGCGCTGGGGCTCGGGCAGGCGGTTGCGCGCGGACGCCAGGTCGAACTCGACCAAGTGGCCCGCAAGTCGCGCGAAGGCATCACCGGCGCACGGCCCACCGGTGAGATCGGCTTTGCCACGTTGCGCGGCGGGGATGTGGTCGGCGACCATACGGTCATCTTCGCCGCCGATGGCGAGCGCATCGAGATCGGCCACAAAGCCAGCTCGCGCGTCATCTTCGCGCGCGGCGCGGTGCGTGCGGCGTTATGGACGCGCGACCGCAGGCCCGGCCTCTATGCCATGCGCGACGTCTTGGATTTGTAAGATTAGGCGAATGCGGTTGCGATATTCACCCCACCCCCAACCCCTCCCCATCAAAGGGAGGGGTAAACTTTATTTCGAGCGAACGTATTTTCCCTCCCCCTATGTGGGGAGGGTGGCGCGTCAGCGCCGGATGGGGGGTAAGTGAAGCCCGCCGATATCGTTCAATTCTATGCGCACTTGCGCGACGCCAATCCCGAGCCGGCGTCGGAACTGAAGTACGTCAATCCATATACGCTGCTGGTGGCGGTGGTGTTGTCGGCGCAGGCCACAGATGTCGGCGTCAACAAGGCGACCGGGCCATTGTTTGCCGTGGTCGACACGCCGGAAAAGATGATCGCGCTCGGCGAGGCGCGCCTGAAAAATTACATCAAGACCATTGGGCTGTTTAACACCAAGGCCAAAAACGTCATCGCGTTGTCGAAAATCCTGGTTGAGAAATACGCCGGCGAGGTGCCGCAAGACCGGGATCTATTGCAAGAACTTCCCGGAGTCGGCCGCAAAACCGCCAATGTGGTGATGAACGTCGCCTTCGGCGCCGAGACGATTGCCGTCGATACGCACATTTTCCGTGTCGGCAATCGCACCGGTTTGGCGCCGGGCAAGACGCCGCTCGACGTGGAGCTGAAACTCGAAAAGGTGACGCCGGCCCAATTCCGCCGCCACGCTCACCACTGGCTGATCCTGCACGG
>JAGREB010000185.1 GCA_020446775.1 Paracoccaceae bacterium | reverse complement strand
ACACCGGTGTCACCGCGCCGATCACACCCAGACCGACGAACAGCCACCCCGCGGCGATATATGCCCATCGCGCGTGGGGTGAAGGAGGGCTGGCTTGAGGGATTGGTTCTTGGCTCATTTGAGTGTCGATGTAGTGCACTCAATACGGCCACTCAACCCATCCGGAAGTAGGGGTGAGCCTGGAAAAAGGATAGCTATCCGGAAGAGGTTTTGCGAACAACGGTGTTCGCGACAAGGCGAAGATGCGCGCCCCCGCGCCTTACTTAATTGATTGGCGCGGCGATGATCTCGGAGACCTTGCGTGATCTGGTATTGCGGCGCGCTTCGGTCAGGGCGGAATTGGCCCGGTCAAGCAACCCTTGTGCGATTGCCGTTGTTTCGGGGCTGTTTGCTTTAACGGTAAAAGACGCCAATCCTCCCGCCACGAAAACGTCGTGCTCGCCGTCGCGGGTCGGGGCCGGGACCGAGATTTCCGCTGCAATCTTGCGGGCGAACGTCAGCGCGTGATGCTGAAGTACGACGTCGGTCATCAGCAAGGCGAACGTATCGCCACCGATCCGCGCCAGATAATCGGATGGCTTGCGGATCGCGTCGAGGCGCTGCGCAACGATCTTGATCACATCGTCGCCGACCGATTGGCCGTAAGCGTCGTTGAGAAACCGCATGCCGTGCAGATTGAGCAGCAACAACGAGACCATTCCGGCCCGCGGGCGGTGGTCGTCGATTGATTGCGGCAGGCGTTCCATGAACGACATGCGGTTCGGCAGATTGGTCATGCCGTCGATGATCGCAGCGCGGGCGAGCCGCGATTCGCGCCGGTGTCGTACCAGCGCGTAGCGAATGGAGCGCTCGAGCGTTTCGACCGTCAGTTCGCCTTTTACCAGGAATCCATAAGCGCCCCGATCCAACGCGCCGTCGTCGATGCTGCGGTCATCCATGGCGGTGACCATGATGAAGGGGACGTCGATGTCGAATCGGCGCGCCTCGTCCATCAGGTCGAAGCCCGTGTTGGGATGCAAGAAGTAGTCGGCGATGCATACGTCGACGGTTTCGCGCGTCATCATCTGAAGCGCGGACGGAATAGTGTCGGTATGCAGGATGTTGGCCTGGCGGATTCCAACCGTCTGGAGGAACTTCTTGATCAACGCCGCGTCGAGCGCGCTGTCTTCGAATAACAACACGCGAAGCTCTCGGGGATCGATGGAAGTTGCCTGTGCCACAATACGCCTAACAATCAGGGCCGGCGGCGTCGCGGGATGCGCTGCGGCCGAGCTTAAGGTGTAGGCCAGAATGGTTCACAGATGATGAATCGGATGGCCTCAATCCGGCCGCAATCAGGGCCCGCAAAATCGGGAAAATTTCCCCAAACTGTGGGAATTCGTCCCGTTCCCAGAGTTGCTGGCGAATCCGGCGTGTTGCCCGGGCTGATTCGTGTCCGTCTCCGCGCTATCCTAAGCTGGCGTCGTCTTGGGTGAAGGGTCGGCAACAATGAAAAATCTATCCATTTTCTTGTGTGTGGCGTGCATCGGATTTCCAGTCACCGCCTTCGGCCAAGCCTATGACGGATGGCCGGCCTATGGCGGTGCTCCAACCGGTGGGCACTATGCCGCATTCGATCAAATCAACCGCGACAACGTCACGCGCCTGCAACGGGCCTGGGAATACAAGAGCGGCGATGCGGAAAAGTTCAAGGCAGGGGAAGGGCGGGCGTCGTTGGAAGTCACGCCGATCTACAACAACGGCCTCCTTTACGGTTGTACGACGTTCAATCGGATTGTCGCGCTCGATCCCGAAACGGGAGACGAAGTCTGGAGCTTCGATCCTCACGCCGGATTGGTGGCGGATAAAGCCCAAGCGTCGGTGTGCCGTGGGGTCTCCTATTGGCAGGCGTCCGCGCCGGACGAAGGCGCGCCTTGCCAAAAGCGCGTATTCAAAGGCGATCGCATGGGTCGCGTGTTTGCCGCCGATGCCGACACGGGGAAAGCGTGCGCCGATTTCGGAGCCGGTGGGTACGTCGACCTGACCAAGCCGGAAGCGGGCGGCGAGGGGCGACTGTTTCTGACATCGCCGACCGCCGTGTTGGGCGATGCGTTGATTATCGGCGGTGCAGTTGGCGACAACATCGAAGCGAATTCGCCCGACGGGGTGATCCGCGCGCTCGACGTGCGAACCGGCGCCTTGCTGTGGCGTCTGGTGACAATTCCCGATGAACTCAGCGACGCGACAGGTGGCGCCGATGTTTGGCCGCCGTTCAGCGTCGATCCGGAAACCAATACCGTGTTCATCGGCACCGGCAGTCCAAGCGTCGATCTGTATGGCGCGGGCCGCAATGCCGATATTCCGCTCGCGAACTCCGTGCTCGCCATCGATGGGGCGACCGGCGCGCTTAAATGGCACTACCAGCTCGTTCACCACGACTTGTTCGACTTCGACATGCCCGACCAGCCGCACGTCGTCAAAATCACCCGCGATGGCCGCGACGTAAATGCCGTCATCCAAATTACGAAGATGGGCATGGTGTTCGCCTTCGACCGCGATACCGGCGAGCCTTTGTTTCCCATCGAGGAGCGTCCGGTCCCGGCATCCGACATTCCCGGCGAGCAGTCGTCGCCGACCCAGCCGTTTTCGGTCAAGCCGGAGCCGTTCTCCGCGCAGACGGTATCGCGCGACGACATCTTCGGCTTCACGTTCTGGGATCGCGGCAAGTGCCGGGAAAGCTTCGACGCCATGCGGTACGAGGGGATTTTCACGCCACCCAGCGAACGGGGCTCGCTGATTTTCCCGTCGCCCGGCGGCGGCGGCAATTGGGGCGGCGCCGCGATCGATCCGGCGCGCAACGTCTTGATCGTCAAAGCCCAAAATTTTGTCTTCACCGCGAAACTGATTCCTGACGAAAGCCGGGAACAAATTCCGTCGGCGGCACCGGGAACCATGGCGCGCAAGATGGCCGGCACGCCTTACAAGGTCGTCGGCGGCCGCTGGCTATCGCCGTTCGGCGTGCCCTGCAATCCTCCGCCTTGGGGCGAGTTGATGGCGATCGATCTCGACAGCGGTGATTACCTTTGGCGCCGGCCCGTCGGCCAGGTGCCGTTCGGGCCGTTTAGCCTGTTCAAGAGTTTTTCCGAATGGGGCTCCCCCGTTCTGGGCGGGCCAATCGCGACAGCGGGCGGATTGATTTTCATGGCCGCGACCATGGATGCAACGTTCCGCGCCTTCGATATCGAGA
>JAGREB010000184.1 GCA_020446775.1 Paracoccaceae bacterium | reverse complement strand
GCGCAGGCAATCGTGCGGCGCGCCGCCGACCGTCAGCGTTTCGAGGCCGTCGTACCGCCCGATGCCATGTTCGACGTGGACCACCAGATCGCCTTCGTTCAGTTGGCCGGCTTCGGCGATAAAGGCGTCGGCTTTGCGGCGTTTGCGTGCGCTGCGGACCAGGCGGTCGCCGAGAACGTCTTGCTCAGTGACAAGGGTCAGGGACGGCGTAACGAAGCCACGTTCGACGCCGAGCGTGATTGCGATCAGCTGACCGGCCGGCGCCGCTTCGACTTCGGACCACGTATCGACTTCGATAATGTCTGTCAGACCGTGTTCGTTCAGCACGCCGCAAATTCGATTGCGGGATCCCACGCTGAAGCAGGCGAGGATTACGCGCCGCCCCTTCCCGTGTTCGGCGCGGACATGATTTGCGAACGCCTCATAAACGTTTTCGTTGGGCCGCGCCCTTACATCCGCGAACTCACGTCCCGTTCGTCCGCCGGCGTCCTCGTTGCCGCCGATGTCGGCCGCCGCATAAGGCCTGAACACAGTGACGGCGCGCGGACCAAGTTGTTTGATCCACTCGTCGCCGGATAGATAAAGAAGATCGGGCGGAATCGGGTGATAGATCATCCCGGCATCGGTCACGGTCTTCGATTGGTCGACGGATTTACGCGCCTCGTAGTAATCGCGCACGGTTTCCAGCCGGGTTCCGACCGCTTCCTCGATATCGTGGTCGAGAGAGATGCTCGCCGTTGGCAGGTAGTCGAATATCGTTGCCATGCCGTCGTGGAACAGCGGCAACCAATGCTCCATGCCCAGAAATCGCTGGCCTTGCGAAACAGCTTCATAAAGGGCGTCGCCTTCATTCACGGCGCCGAACAACTCGCGATAACGGCTTCGAAACCGTGCGACGTTGTCAGGCGCGAGAATGATCTCGCTGACGGGATGCAGTGTTACGAATTCAGATTCGCCGGTGGTGCGCTGCGTAACAGGATCGAAGCTGCGGATTTTCTCGATCTCATCGCCGAATAGGTCGATCCGCACCGGTTCCGCCACGCCCGGCGGATAAATGTCGATCAAGCCACCCCTGACCGCATATTCACCTGGTTCCATAACCTGATCGGCTCGATTGTATCCACCGACCGTCAACAGCGCGGTCAAAGTTTCGAGACCGATATTCGATCCCGGTTTCAGGATCGTTCCTCCGCCCGCCATTGCCTCTGGTTTAGGCAGGCGTTGCAGAACTGCGCTGGCCGTGGTGATGACGATACGATGTTGCCCGCTTGCCGGCGGTTGAGTGAGTTGCGCCAAGGCATCGATGCGGCGGGCGACCACGTCCGGATGCGGCGAAACGCGGTCGTAGGGCAAGCAATCCCAGGCCGGAAGCGTAACGATCTCGATCTCCGGTGCGAAAAAGGCGGCCAATTCGGCCAACCCCATCATGCGTTGTTCATCGCGGGCCACGTGCAACGTGGCGTCGCGTCCGGCATCGCGTGCGCGGCCGGCAAGGATCATGGCGTCGAAGCCATCCGGCACCCCGGCCAGAACGCGCGCATTCACTTTGGAAAGAAATTGATCCATCACCACATGCTCGGCTTAAGGCGCGCCCCGCGAACGGGCATAGGCATGCAGCCGATCGAAAATTGTGCCGGACCAAGCCGCCGGGACCGGTTTGCGGCCCATGAGCCAATCGAGCAAATCGGCGTCGCTTTCGTCGAGCAACCGTTCGGCTTCGTCGAAATCCGCCGGGTCAAGCGCCGGAACGGCTTCCCGGTAAAACCCGCCGACCAGGGCGTCGGATTCCTTGGTCCCGCGATGGGTCGCCCGGTAGATCAATCGTTTACGGCGGGATTCGGTATCCATTTGCTTTCGGTCGCCCAAATGCAGACAGACTCCGCCCCACGGCGGCCAATCGGCCGGCGGGACAGAGCCAAAAACAGCGGCTACGATATAGACGGCCCCGCCCCCGCTGTCAGCCCCAGGAATAGCCCCGTTTTTCGTACCGCCTGACGATGTCTGTTTCCCTCCGCCCCGCCGTTCTGAACCCGCTCTACGCCCGAATCACGACATTGCCGGGGATTGGGCCGCGGCTGTCCAAGTTGATCGAGAAATTGGCCGGAGAGGTGGTGGCGGATCTGCTGTGGCATTTGCCGTCGGGCATCGTCGATCGCCGATTCTCGCCCAAAGTGGGGGATGCGCCGCCGGGGACCGTCGCCACTTTAACCGTCAACGTCTTGGCCCACAGTCCGCCGCCGCCGCGCAACTCGCGCGTGCCTTACAGGGTGACATGCGAGGACGACACCGGGCGGATCGTGCTGGTGTTCTTCCACAGCCAGGGCGACTACCTCGAACGGACTCTTCCCGTCGGCGAGACCCGCGTCGTGTCGGGCAAAGTGGAATTGTTCGATGGGCGGCGGCAAATGACCCATCCCGATCATATCGTGCCGCTGGCCGAGATCGCGGCGGTTCAGCGGGTCGAGCCGGTTTACCCGTTGACGGCGGGGCTTTCACCGAAAGTTCTGGATAAGGCGATCCGGGCGGCGCTGGACCGCGCGCCCGATTTACCCGAATGGCAGGACGCGGCCTATTGCAAGCGGCAAGGATGGCCGGCGTGGCATGATGCCCTGATGGCCGCTCATGCGCCGCAATCCGAGACCGAATTGTCGCCGCTCAGCCCGGCGCGTGCGCGCCTGGCCTACGACGAGTTGTTGTCCAACCAACTTGCCTTGGGTTTGGTGCGTCTGAAAGCGCGCAAGCGGCGTGGCCGCCCAATCAATGGCACCGGCAAGCTTTCCGAAAAGGTGGTTGCCGCCCTGCCCTACGAATTGACCGGTGCGCAACAAAGATCGCTCCACGAGATTAGAACCGATATGGCCAGCGAAAACCGGATGTTGCGGTTGCTGCAAGGCGATGTCGGCAGCGGCAAGACGGTCGTCGCCCTTCTCGCGATGTTGACGGCGCTTGAAGCCGGAGCGCAAGGCGCGTTGATGGCGCCGACCGAAATCCTCGCGCGGCAGCATTATGAGACGATCAAACCGCTGACCGAATCCGCCGGGATTCGGATCGAATTGGTGACCGGCCGGCTGAAAGGCGCTGCTCGGGAAGCGGTCATCGAGGGAATTCAATCGGGTGATGTCGGGATTGTTGTCGGGACCCACGCGCTATTTCAGAAAGATGTCGAATTCCACGACCTCGCGATCGCCGTCATCGACGAGCAGCATCGTTTCGGGGTCGATCAAAGGTTGGAACTCGCCGAAAAGGGCTCCGGCACCGATGTTCTGGTTATGACGGCGACGCCGATCCCGCGCACGCTGACCCTGACAGCCTACGGCGACATGGATGTCTCGCGGTTGGACGAAAAACCACCGGGCCGGAAACCTGTCGATACGCGGCTGGTCAACTTGGATCGCCTGGAAGAAACAATCACGGCGGTTGGCCGCGCGATCGAAAAAGGCGCGAAAGTGTATTGGGTTTGCCCGCTGGTCGAAGAATCGGAAGCGGTCGATTTGGCTGCGGCGGAAGATCGCTATGCTGTTCTCAAGGCGCGGTTTGGCGAGCGGGTTGCCTTGATCCACGGCAAGATGAAGCCAGCCGACAAAGACAAGGCCATGGATGCGTTTGCGGATGCGTCCAAGGGCGGGCCGCAGATTTTGGTCGCGACCACCGTGATCGAAGTTGGCGTCGACGTTCCCGACGCAACGATTATGGTGATCGAGCACGCCGAACGATTCGGGCTCGCGCAAATTCATCAGTTGCGCGGGCGGGTCGGCCGCGGCGGCAAGGAAGGCACCTGCCTTCTTCTATACACGGCCCCGCTGGGTGAAATCGCCAAGGCACGTCTGGAAACGCTCCGCAAAACAGAAGACGGCTTCGTGATCGCCGAGGAAGATTTGCGCCTGCGCGGTGGCGGCGAAGTCTTGGGCACAAAGCAAAGCGGCCTGCCGACGTTTAAAATGGCCGATATCGCGGTTCATGGCGAACTGATCGCGGCGGCACGCGATGACGCCAAGTTGATCATCGCACGCGATCCCGAACTCAGCACGCCGCGCGGTGAAGCCCTGAGAACGCTGCTCTATTTGTTCGGTCAGGACGGCGCGATCAGGATGCTGCGCTCGGGTTGACCGGCTTCCGCTCCGGGATTGCGAGCACCAAAAGTCCCGTTACGATCATCAATGCGCCGGAGACCGGAAACACCCATTCTGGCATGTGATGATCCAAGAAGTACGCGAAAACCAACGGGCCGATCACGCCGCCGATATTGAACCCCGTTGAAACGAACCCGAACACCGCCCCCGTCGCGCCTTTTGGCGCGACCGCGCGGGCCAGCAAATCACGCGACGGTGTTGGAATCCCCCATGCGATGCCCGCGATGAACAACACTCCGGCAAGGACGACAGTTGGAAGCTGCGTTAAGCCGGCGGCGATCGTTCCGATCCCCGCACCCGCGCACCCGAATACAACCACCCACTGATGGTGTGTGGTGCGGTCGCCGATCAGTCCACCGGCCAATATCCCCATACTGCCGCCCACCAAATACGCCGTAAGCGCGATATTCGCCGCGACCAGCGGCGTGGCGAAGGCCTCGGTCAAGGCGGACACGGCGAAATATGTAACGCCGTTGCTGGATGCCGAAATCAGAATCCAAAACACAAGCGTCAGCAAGATTGGACGCGAGGACATGATTGCAAACCATTCTCGCCAAGAGAGCGGTGCTTTGGACTTTTGTGCGTCTGCTTCTTGATCGGCTTCAGGTTCGATCAAGGCACTGCGTGACGCGAAAAGAACCGCCGCCATGACCAATCCCGTGACGCCGATAAATCCTAAAGCGGCTTGCCATCCCCACAATGTCGTCAGGGCGATGACCGCACTGGGCGCGACAGCGCCCCCCATAAAACCGGAAAACGTATGAACGGCGAATGCCCGGCCCATCGCGTCGGATGGGATGCGATGCGACAGGATGGCGTAATCGGCGGGGTGATAAATGGCGTTCGCGACCCCCGCAATGCCCATGGCAATCATCATCAGCGGATAGGTTGGAAACACCGCGATACCCGCGAGCGCGACGCCTTGTATGGCGACAGCGGCAATCAAGAGTTTTCCCGCGCCGATCCGGTCGACCAAGACCCCCAACGGCGCTTGGGTCAACCCCGTCACGACATTGAAAACGACGAGCAGCCAAGCGAGTTGGGTGTAATCGACCGAAAGCGCGCCGGTGAGGATCGGATACAGCGGCGGCAGCAGCATGAAAAAAAGATGGCTGTAAAAATGAGCGACACTCACCAACGAAATGACCGCCCGCGTTTCGCCATGCGCGCGCGGCGACGGTCCCAGGTCGTCCGTGAGGGTCGTGTCGGCAGCCATGAGTTAATTCGTGCGCGATGACGGTATTTTCTGACTTGGTCGATATTCCGGTGTCACGATACCGCCCGACACGATCATTTTCATGCAGTCCTCGACCGACATTTCCAGCTCGATCATGTCTGAGCGCGGCAGAAAGACCAGATATCCCGAAGTCGGATTTGGCGTCGTCGGCAAATAGATATTGCACATCGTCTCGGATGTCTTGGCTTGAATCTCGCCGTAGGTTTCGCCGATGACGAGCCCAAGGGTCCACATGCCACGGCGAGGATATTCGACCAAAACGACTTCATTGAACGCTGTCGACTGGCTGCGCAAAACGCTTTCGAAAATCTGCTTTACCGCCGCATAAAGACTGCGAATGACCGGCATCCGTCCGACGATTTTTTCGCCGACGCGCACGAATAAGCGGCCCAGGTAATTCGCGGTCAGGAACCCGATCAACGTGAGAAATACGAACAGAATGAGGAGTCCCACGCCCGGAATGTCGAACGGGAAAAATGTGTGCGGGTCATACGCCGCAGGTATCAAATCGGTAACGGCGCGGTCGATGGTGGTGATCACCGCCCATGCGACATAGAACGTGATTCCAACCGGCGCTGTGACCAAAATCCCGGCCAAAAAATAGTTCCGCAGACGCGCGACAAAAGATTGCCGAAGCCCCAATTTCTCGGGCGCGACATTGACAGGCTGCATGTGGGTAAACCCCGGTCCCTACGGTCAAGCGACAGATTTCATGGGATATGGTATCCCTCATTCGACAATTATTAAAGGCAGAGGGAAATGACATGAGCGCTGTTAAAAGCGCGTCTCTCGCGACGCAACCGACCGTCGGCGTGGGCGTTGTGATCGTACGTGGAACTCAGCTTGTCCTGATCAAGCGCGGCAAAGCGCCCCGGCTTGGCGAGTGGAGTATCCCCGGCGGGACCCAAGAATTAGGCGAAACCGTTCGGGAAACAGCGGTGCGCGAAGCCTTTGAAGAAACGGGGCTCACGGTCGATAATCTTTCATTGATCGATGTTGTCGATGCCTTCGGCAAGCATCCCGATGGATCGCTGCGAACCCAATGGACGCTGGTCGATTTCCGCGCCGATTGGGGAGCGGGCGAGCTGTGCGCGGGCGGCGACGCCGCCGACGCGCGATGGGTCGAGCTTGCCGATATCTCCAAATTTGGCCTTTGGGATGAGACCGTGCGGGTTATCCGCGCGGCTTTTCCCAAGGAGTAATCCTTGGCATTGGGGCGGAACGCGTCTACATCTTTGCGAGCGCAAATACCGTATCCGCGATGTTTGAAGTCGAATTCAAACCTTCCCCCAAGCCGTTGTTCAACGTCCGTGTTTGTATCAACCGGCGCTTGAATACCGATAACCTGCCTAATTGTGCGGGGCGCGGTTCGCGTGAATTAGCAGACCGGCTCGAACAACTGATTGCCGACGAGCAAATACCGGCGAAAATTCTCCGGGGCCCGTGCATGAACAACTGTGCCCATGGTCCAAACCTCAAGATTCAAGGCGCCGAATTCTTGAGTCTCGAGAACCAGGCGTCCGACGTGCAGATCGCGGAAATCATGGATGCAATCCGGCGCGAGGCGAAAAAACGGATTGAACGGGAAAATGCCGGCGAGGCATCCAACGCGGAACC
>JAGREB010000183.1 GCA_020446775.1 Paracoccaceae bacterium | reverse complement strand
AGGGCAGCAGACGCAAGCCGGCCTGCTCGCGTGCGAGGAAACGTTGATTCAGTCGGTCGATTTTGCCGTTGTCGGCCACTGGACGCCCTCCTACGGTAGGCAGCGCCACTCGATATATCGGCACACCGAGCTGTTATGCGAATTAACCTACAGCTATGTTGCGCGCGAATACAACGAGTATCGCTCAATTGTCGAACAATTGCCGCTGTTATATCTGCATAAATAGTTGGGAGATCACCCCTTCCTCATGACCGGTACTTTCACCGATCTGTGGATCGCCATCGCGCTGTTCTTCGTGACGCATAGTTTGCCGTCGCTGCGCAAAATACGCGCGCGTTTGGTCGCAGCGGTCGGCGAGCGCACATACACGATTGCCTATTCCTGTTTCAGTGTCGGCTCGACGGCGTGGATGATCGTTGCGGCGATCCATGCACCGTACCTCGAACTATGGCCGATGACGGTGCCGGCGATGTGGGCAACAGCAACGATCATGGCGCTGGCCGGTCTGTTGCTGGTGGTCGGGCTGACGACGCCCAATTCGTTGTCGATCCATGTATGGCCGAAAAAATTCGACGCCACGCGGCCTGGGGCGCTGGTGGTGACGCGCCATCCTGTTTTGTGGGCACTGGGTCTATGGGCGTTGGGCCACCTCGTCTCCAACGGCGATGCAGGAACCGCGATCCTGTTCGGCTTGGGCGGCGCCTTCGCGTTGTTGGGCTGCCTAATTCTCGACATACGCCGGCGGCGCGAGTTCGGGATCGAACCGTGGCGGCAGATGACCGCGGCAACCTCTATCATACCGTTTTGGGGAATCGTCACCGGCAAAGCCGCGATGCCGTGGCGCGCTTTGTCGTGGCGGGCAGCACTGACCGCGGTGCTTTATGCGGTTTTGATTTGGCTGCATCAGCCGGTGATCGGCGTCAGCCCCCTGCCCCCGTTCTAAGCGCGACACCGTCCGCTATCCGGACGAAAGAGGTGCTTGGCACGATACGGGCGATTCCAGCCATTGAACCGGACCCGGCGTCGACTAGATTGGCGCCCGTTCGTCTTCCCGACTATCCTGCACATCATGACCATCTCGACCGAAGAACTGGAAGCCATCCGCGACTCCGTGCGCGCCCTCTGCGCCAAATTCCCGGGCGAGTACTGGCGCGACAAAGACCGCGACCGCGCCTACCCGATCGAGTTCGTCAACGCCATGACAGAGGCGGGGTTTCTCGCGGCGCTGATCCCGGAAGAGTTCGGTGGGTCGGGGCTCGGCTTGAAGGCCGCCTGCGCGATCCTGGAAGAAACCCATAAATCGGGCTGCAATGCCGGCGCCATCCACGCCCAGATGTACACCATGGGCACGGTGCTGAAGCACGGCAGTCCCGAACAGAAAAAACAATGGCTGCCGAAAATCGCCTCGGGTGAGATTCGCTTGCAAGCCTTTGGCGTGACGGAGCCGACCTCGGGCTCGGACACACTGGCGCTGCAAACCACCGCCGTGAAGCAAGGCGACCACTACGTCGTCAACGGGCAGAAAATTTGGACCAGCCGTGCGGAATATTCCGACTTCATGGTGCTGCTGGCACGTACTACACCCAAGGATAAAGTCGCCAAGAAGGGCGATGGTCTGTCGGTGTTCATGCTTGATATGCGCGAGGCGTTAAAAGCGGGACTCACCATTCGTCCGATCCGCACCATGATGAACCACGCCACCACGGAAGTATTCTTCGACAACGTCAAAGTGCCCGCCGCCAATCTGATCGGCGAAGAAGGCAAAGGCTTCCGCTACATCCTCGACGGCATGAACGCCGAGCGCACGCTAATCGCCGCCGAATGCCTGGGCGATGCGCAGTGGTTCATCAAGAAAGCCGTCGACTACTCCAACGACCGCAAGGTGTTCGGCAATCCCATCGGCAAGAACCAGGGCATCCAGTTTCCGATTGCGCGCGCCTATGCGCAGTACAAAGCGGCGTCCTTGATGGTCTATGCCGCCGCCGAGAAAGACGACGCCGGCGAGAAGATGGCCGAAGAAGCCAACATCGGCAAAATGCTCGCCTCCGAGGCGGCCTGGGCGGCGGCCGAAATCTGCATCCAGGTGCACGGCGGGTTCGCCTTTGCCGAGGAATTCGACATCGAGCGTAAGTTCCGCGAGACGCGCCTCTACCAAGTCGCACCGATCTCGACCAATCTGATCCTCGCCTATATCGGCCAGAATATTTTGGGACTGCCGAGGTCGTATTAGTTTTTGTCATTGCCCGGTTTATCCGGGCAATCCATCGAGCATCGAATGGTATTCGCGAAAATCTTGCACACTGATGAATGGATCGCCCGAATGAATCGGGCGATGACATCCGAGTAGAGACAATGCCGCAATTACCGCCGTATTTCGCCGCGCTCGATCTTCCGCAAATGCTGACCGATCACCCGATCGGCGACGACTTCATCAAGCGCTTCGCCAAGATCAGCCGCGACGAACTGCGTGCGCAGCAGAACCGCCTGTTCATGAATTGCGTGCGGCGCGCCTGGGAAATTCCCTTCTACCAACGCCTGTGGGGCAATGCGGGGGCGAAACCGGGCGATATCAAATCCCTCGACGACATCACCAAACTGCCGGTGTTCTCCAAGTCGGACATCATGGACAGCTTGGCCATGAAGCCACCGTTCGGCGATTTCGGCGGCCTCGATTTCGCCGACCCCAACCACCGTCCCGCCGTGATGCACACCACCTCGGGCACCACCGGCTTGCCCCAAGTGCTGCTGTTCGGCCCCAAGACTCGCGAGATACAAAACCTGCTCGTCGCACGCGCCTACATCTGGCAGGGCATGACCGGCGCGGACGTGGTGCATTCGGTCTATGGGCACGGCATGGTCAACGCCGGCCACTACATGCGCGAAACGGTGCTGCACTTCACCAACGCGACCTTCATGTCGGCCGGGACGGGGGTCGAGACGCGTTCGGTCCAGCAAGTGCAGTTGATGAAGCGGTTTGGCGCCACCGTCATCGTCGGCTTTATCGATTATGTGAAACGCCTGGCCCAAGTCGCGCGCGAGGAAGGTTTGATCCCCGGCCGCGACATCAACATCCGCATGATCTCCGGCCACTTCGGCCGCGAGAACAAGCAGGAAATCTCCGAGATGTGGGGCGGCGCCGAGTGCTTCGACTGGTATGGCGTGGGCGATACGGGAATCATTTCAGCCGAAGGACCCGACCACACCGGCATGTATGTATGGGAGGATGCGCATTACGTCGAAATCCTCGACGTCGATACCGGCGCGCCCCTGCCCGACGGTGAGTCGGGCGACATCGTGACGACGGTTCTGTTCAAGGACGACGTCTATCCGATGATCCGCTTCAACACGCATGATGTATCTTCGTACGCCAAGAAGGGCGGCGACGCGCTGGCGTTCAAGCAGATCCAGGGCATTTTCGGACGCTCCGACAACATGGTGAAACTGCGCGGGATCAACGTGTTCCCGCACGGTATCGGCGGCGTGCTGAATGCCCGGCCCGAATTTAACGGCGAATTCTTCTGCCGCGCGGTGCGTGATGCCACGGGGCGCGACGACATGATCGTGATGATCGAAGTGAATGGTGAGCGCGGCGATAGCCTCAAACAGCAATTCCAGACCTTGCTCAAAACCCGGATCGGCGTTGAGATGACGGTCGAATTGCATCATCCCGGCGCGCTGGCCGATTTGACCGAGGTCGACAAGCGCCAGAAACCGAAACGCCTTTCGGACGAACGGTTCAAGAAGGCATGAACGTCGACGCAACACGCATCGATTTATGCGGCCTGGGCGTCGCCGCGGCGGCGGAGTTGCTGGCGCGCGGCGAAATCAGTGCGGTTGCGCTGACCGAGGCCTACCTCGGCCGCATCAAGGCGCTGGACCGCAAACTCAACAGCTATATCGCCGTCACCGAGAACCTTGCGCGCACCGCCGCTGTGGAATCGGATGCGCGTCGCAAGGCCGGACGCACTTTGGGGCCGCTCGACGGCGTGCCGATTGCGCTGAAAGACAACATCGACGTTGCCGGGGTCGCGACCACGGGCGGGATCGGTGCGCGGCGCAAACACGTTGCCGAGTCCGACGCCTTTGTCACTGCAAAACTCAAGGCCGCGGGCGCGGTGATCCTCGGCAAGCTCAACATGCACGAAGGCGCCCATGGCGCGACCACCGCGAATGAAGCATTTGGATATTGCTACAACCCTTACAGCGAAGGATTCACGCCGGGTGGATCGTCGGGAGGGTCCGGCGCGGCGGTCGCGGCGGGCTTGTGCGCGGGTGCGCTCGGGTCCGATACCTTGGGCTCGATCCGTATCCCGTCGTCGTTCTGCGGCATCAGCGGCATCAAACCGACCCAAGGATTGGTCAGCGTGCGCGGCGTGCTGCCGCTGGCCTTTTCGTTGGATCATGTGGGGCCCATGGCGCCGCGCGTCGCCGATCTGGCCGTGATGCTTCAAGCGCTTGCGGGCGTCGATTTCGACGATCCTTTGAGCCTTGCACCTCCGAACTCATTTTCGTTCAACCTCGACGACACCAAGTCTCTCGCCGGTTTGCGCATTGGACGCCTGACCGACATTGCCGTGCGGGCGGGCGACGCGCTCGACCCCGATGTCGCCGCCGGTTACGACAAGGCGCTGAATGTTTTGAAGAGTCTTGGCGCGACCATTGTCGATGTCACGCTCGAAGGTTTCGATCACAATAAAGTCCGCTCGCGGGCAATGCTGATTATCGAAGCCGACTTGGCGGTGATCCATGCCGACGATCTTGAGCGCGACCCTGGCGGCTTCACGCCGGGCTTTCGCGAAGGTGTCGATTATGGCCGCCAGCAGTCCGCACCCAAACTCGCGGCGGCCTTCGAAATGCTGCGCGAAGTGAAACCGGTCGCCGCGAAATTATTTGCAAACGTAGATGCCATAGTGACGCCGGCGACGCCGTGCACGGCGTTTTCCTTCAAGCAACCGATGCCCAAAACGCTGACCGCGTTCACGGCCTTCGCAAACTATGCCGGCGCGCCATCGGTCAGCGTGCCGATGGGCTTGAGCAAAGCCGGGTTGCCGATGGGCCTATTGTTCACCGCCCGCCCGTGGGCCGACATAACGGCTCTGCGCATGGCCGCCGCTTATGAGGCCGCCGCGAATTGGAATTTGCGCCCGAAAGGGTTTTAGTCCTGCTGCGCCTTGAAAGCCGCCTTGGCTTTTAGAATTTCCGCGTAGATTTTTTCGGCATCGCCGCCGATCTCGGCCAGAATCGCGGGGTGGGTTTTCTGCGCCGCGTCGATCCACGCGCGGCGCTGGTCATCGGTCAGCGCATGCACCTGATACCCGGCTTCGCGTAGCTGGGCGATTTTGCCGTCGACGTCGGCGCGCACCACCAGGCGTTGCTTCGAGAATCCGCTGAAGACGTCGAGCAGCATCTTCTGTTGGTCCGGTGTCGCCGCTGAAAACCACGCGGCATTGGCCATCAGCACCGTGGATTCATAGTGATGCTCGGTCAGGGTGTAGTGGCGAGCCTGATCCTTGAAGGCGTTGAAGTACCACGGCAGGCTGGATGCGCCGCCGGTGACCATGCCGGTCTGCAATCCCGGCACCACGTCGTTGATGGGGATGAATACCGTATCGATGCCGAGCTGCTGGAAAAACACCGACACCGAGGCGGTCGAGGGCGTGCGCAATTTCTCACCCCTCACGCTGTCGGGCGTCGTCATGGCGTGCTGGCCGTAGAAGTTGGTCCACCCGGCCTCGGACCAGCTGAGGAATTTGTAACCCTGTTTTTCAAGGTAAGGCTCGATGATCGCCGAGGCGCAACAATCGTAAACGTAGTCGGCTTCCGCGGCGCTTTCGAACAAGTACGGCAGGCTGAACACCGCCACTTCCGGCACCAGCGCCGCCAAGCCCCACAGCGAGCCCGAGGCGATCTGCACGCGCCCGCGCCGCAGCGAGCCCAACACCTGCTCCTCGTTCCCCAATTCGCCGTAGATGTAATACTCGAGATCGGCCAGCGGGCTTTGCTTGATGAGGTCGATGCGCCGCAGCCATTGTTGTTCCCACACAGAACCTTTCGGAACGGTGCCGGACACGCGGCCTTTCAGCACGTCGGCGGCGAAGGCCCCCTGGCAAAATGTCAGACACAAAACGGCAATCAAAACACGCATGGTGAAATCCTTGGTCGGTCGGGTTAGGCGTGGGCGACGCGCAGGTCATAGGGTGACGGCATCCAGCGCACCAAAGTCACGTCCTTGCGCACGCCGAGCTTCCAATAAGGGTCGTCGTGGCACAGCGACAGGGCGACGCGCCGCTCGGTGGTATTGATCAGCCACATGGCGCCGTAAGGATTGCCGAGATCGTCGCAGAACCGGTGGGTTTCTCCGGCAATCGTGTCGCGGTGCTGCGCCAGATACGCCGCGTGGTCGTCGGCATGGCTGCGCCGCAGATGCAAAGTGCCGGGATGATCCTGGAAGTGGGCGATATACATGCCTGCGGCGATCCCCTGACCGGTGTCAAAATCGTGGGCCGCGCCCGTTGCCACGGTCGGGCGACAAAGTATGATGCGGGCGCACCGGCGGCAATTCAATACGCCGGATGAACCATTCAGTGGAGGGACGTATGAGCAAGGCCGCAGCGGCGCCGGGACAATCGATCATGCAGCGCGATCACAAGGTCTACCAGGGGGTCATCGCCTATCTGTCGCACAAGCCCGAGCGCATGAACCAGGAACGCGGCCGGGAGTTTTATACCCTGGTCGTCCATGGCGACGGTTCGCGCACCATCACCGTCCACACCGAAATCGACGACCGTCCCAGCGTGCACCGCGACGCCATCTATTCGCTGGACAAGGATTGGCTGCCGCTCGACTGCATGATGCGCCTGACCGTCGGCGACAAGTTCATGGGCACCGGCTGGATGAAATTCTACGACGGCTACGCGGAATGCGAGACCTTTACCGCCACCGAAGGCCGCGTGTCGCAGAAGTACGCGCTGAAAGCCCCGCTTAAAACGTTCCAGAACCACGCCATCGCCTGCGATAGCTGGCACTTCAAGCATTACGACATCGCCAAGGGCGGCATTCAAAGCGTCGGGCAGATCCTGTTGTCCTCGCCCGACCACCGCGGCGCCACCGGGCCGTTGTTCTACGCCATCAACATGAACTTGAACTACGTCGGCAAAGACAAGGTCACCGTCGGCGCCGGAACTTTCGAGGCCTATCATTTCCAGTTCCCGGGCACCAAGGAACTGTTGGAGGAACACCCGCCCTACGAAATCTGGACCACAGCCGACGGCGAGTTCACGTTCCTTAAGGGCGGCGTCGCCGGCTACATGCAGACCTACTACGAGCTGATCGAGTTCAAAGAAGTCATCCCGAAATAAGGACGCCGATCATGGCCCTGCCCGATTATCTGCAACGCGATCACAAAATTATTCACGGGCGGATTGCCTACACCTCCGACAAGCCCGACCGCAAAGGCAACGAACGCGGCCGCGAGGTGTTCACGGTCATCGTGCAAAACGATGGACGGCGCTAGTTGCTGGCCCATGCCGAG
>JAGREB010000182.1 GCA_020446775.1 Paracoccaceae bacterium | reverse complement strand
GTCGGTATGCGCGGCAGCCGCGTGCAGGCGGTCGTCGCCGAATTGCAGGGCGAAAAGATCGACATCATTCAATGGAATCCGGATCCGGCCACCTTCGTGGTCAATGCCTTGGCGCCGGCGGAAGTCACCAAGGTCGTGCTGGACGAAGACTCAGGGCGCATCGAAGTCGTCGTGCCCGACGAGCAACTATCGCTCGCCATCGGCCGCCGCGGCCAGAACGTGCGCCTTGCGTCTCAGCTGACCGGCTGGACCATCGACATCCTGACTGAAGCCGAAGAATCCGAACGCCGTCAGGAAGAATTCAAGACCCGTTCGAATATGTTTATCGAAGCGCTCGACGTCGACGACGTGCTCGCGCACCTTCTGGTGACCGAAGGCTTCACGTCGGTCGAAGAAGTGGCTTTCGTGCCGATCGAAGAACTGACCGACATCGAGGGGCTCGACGAGGACTTGGCGAACGAGCTCAAAGCCCGCGCCACGGCGTTCATCGAGGAAGAAAACAAGAAGATCATGGCGCGCATGGACGAACTGGGCGTCGCCGATGACTTGGCCGACGCGCAGATTGAAGGCCTCGATCCGCGCAAGATTCTGGTGCTGGCCGAAAAGGGCATCAAGACGCTGGACGACTTGGCCGACCTGGCCGGCGACGAATTGGTCGACCTGCTGGAGACCGAGAAAATGGATATCGAGGCCGCCAACAAGGTGATTATGGCGGCCCGCGCCCACTGGTTCCCCGATGAACCGGCATCTGAAACCCCCGAACCCGCAAGCGCCGACGAAGGCGCTGCGGCGGGCGGATGACGCACCGTCGCGCGGTCGGGGAAAGGATCGTCCGATGCCCCACGCCGAGACTACTGTCCGTCAATGCCTCGTCAGCCGGGAGCACCTGCCGACGCGCGCGATGATTCGTTTCGTCGTCGGCCCCGATGACGCCATCGTGCCCGATCTCGAGGAACGCTTACCGGGCCGCGGACTTTGGGTTGCGGCGCGGCGCGATGCGATCGAAACCGCCGCACGCAAAAACACCTTTGCTCAGGCCGCCAAAGCCAAAGTCGGCGTGCCGAACGACCTTAGTGACAAGGTCGCGAACCTGCTGAAACGCCGGTGCATGGATCGCCTGGGCCTGGCCCGCCGCGCCGGCCTTGTGACCTGTGGGGCGGACAAAGTGCGCGAAGCCCTTGCCGCCAAACGAGGCGCGGTGCTGGTCGAAGCCTGCGACGGCTCGCCCGCCGAGCGTCAAAAAATGGCGGCCGTGGCGCCTCAACTGCCGGTCATCGACGCCTTCGCCCGGCGCGACCTGGGCGAGGCATTAGGCCGGGATGATGCGGTTCATGTTGTCCTTGCACCGGGCCCTTTGACGGCGGCTTTCGTGAGCGATGCCGCGCGCTATGCCGCCATGCGCGGCGGTGAACCGATGGACGCCTCCCCAGATCCGGGGCGGGCTGGTTTCGCGATTGCCACGGGGGCGCCCGGCACAGCGTAACCTTTTGGACGGGCAGGCCCGAAATAAGCTAAGACGTGCACACGAACTCGAGAATGGTTGGACGCTAAATGTCGAACGACGCGAAGACGAAAACGCCCCTGACGCTGAGCCGGGGAAAACTGGAACTGAAGAAGACGGTCGAGACCGGACAGGTCCGCCAAAGCTTCTCGCATGGGCGCACCAAGGTCGTTCAGGTCGAGCGCAAGCGTAAACGCCAATTCGAGATCGGCGCCGACGGCAAGGTTCAGGAAATCAAACAGGCACCCGCGCCTGTCGTGAAGGCCAAGATCGACGAAGCCGCGCTTAAAGAAGCCGCGACTCACGGCACGCTGACCGACGACGAAAAGGCCCACCGCCTCAAGGCGCTGCAAGACGCCATGAAGGCGGACGAAGAGACGCGCCGCCGCGAAGAAGAAGAAGCGCAAGTCCGCGCCGAAGAGGAAGCGCGCCGC
>JAGREB010000181.1 GCA_020446775.1 Paracoccaceae bacterium | reverse complement strand
CCTCAACAAGGCGCGCTACGGCATTGCGTGGGGCGCCATGGGCGCGGCGGAGTTCTGCTGGCATGCGGCACGGCAATATTCCCTCGACCGTCAGCAATTCGGGAAGCCCTTGGCGGCGACGCAGCTGATCCAAAAAAAGCTCGCCGACATGCAGACTGAAATCGCGCTGGGTTTGAATGCGGCGCTTCGTGTGGGGCGGATGCTCGACGACGGCACCGCCGCGCCGGAAGCGATCTCGATCATCAAGCGCAACAATGCCGGCAAGGCGCTCGACATCGCCCGCACCGCGCGCGACATGCACGGCGGCAACGGCATCTCCGACGAATTCCACGTCATCCGCCACATGTTGAACCTGGAATCGGTCAACACCTACGAAGGCACGCACGACGTGCACGCATTGATCCTGGGCCGCGCGCAAACCGGCATCCAGGCGTTTTCGTGAGATTGCACC
This sequence comes from Paracoccaceae bacterium, assembly GCA_020446775.1. Classification (GTDB taxonomy): domain Bacteria; phylum Pseudomonadota; class Alphaproteobacteria; order Rhodospirillales; family Rhodospirillaceae; genus VGEM01. Next base: position 18,990 of record JAGREB010000181.1, on the reverse strand, counting down.
CATGCCGATGTTCGCTTTCATCTGCCGCGATGGCGGCGACAAGTCCGAAGCCCGCCGCACGCACTTGATCGAGCACTTGCGCTACGTCGAATCCATTGTCGATCATATGGTGGTCGGCGGCCCGTGTCCGCCGACGGCTCCCTTTGACTTGCGTCAGTTCGAGGCCTCGCTGATGGTGTACAAAGCCGAAACCATGTCTCAGGCCCGCGAACTGCTGGAGAACGATCCATACTATAAGAACAAGATTTGGGATTCCGTCGAAACGCTTCTCTTCAATCCCGTCGCGGGAACGTATATCGGCGGAACGACATGGGACATCGTCGACGGGCAAATGATCCGCAAAGCCAACGCACAAACCGCAGAGTGAAGACATCGCCATGAACGCAGACGCGCAAAACCGCAACGACCGCCTGATCGACACGTTGACGAATATTCTCGGCAAGGACGCCGTCCTCACCGAAGAAGCCGATCGCGATTATTTTTCGTGCGACGTTTACGCGGCCGGCGAGCGTTGCGCGGCGGCGATCAAGCCCAAGGACGTCGCGAGCCTTAGCAAAGCGGTGGCGGCCACCACTGCGGCCGGGTACGCCGTGATCGGGCGCGGCGGCGGTATGTCTTATACGCGCGGTTACACGCCGGTGCGCGAGGACACGGTCACCGTCGACGTTGGCGCCATGAACAAGATCGTCGAGATCAGCGAAGACGATATGTACATCACGGTCGAGGCCGGGGTGACGTGGCTGCAGATCTACGAAGCGCTCAAACCCAAGGGACTTAGGCTGCCGTTCTTCGGCACGTTTTCCGGCGCCAAGGCCACCGTCGGCGGCGGTTTGTCGCAAGGGGCGCTGTTCATGGGGACCGCGCGCTACGGCCAGGGTTGCGACATCGTGCTTGGCCTGGAAATCGTGCTGGCCGACGGCTCGGTCGTGACGACCGGGCAGGGCGGATTCAAGAACGCACGCCCGTTTTACCGTACGTATGGCCCCGACCTGACCGGGCTATTCGTCCACGACGGCGGCGCCTTCGGCATCAAGACCAAGGCGACGCTCAAAATAATTCGCGCGCCGAAGTACCAGGATTATGCGTCGTTCGCCTTCAAGGGCATCGAGGCCGCCAGCAGGGCTCTGTCCGATATCGCCCGCGCGCAGATCGCCGAAGAGGCTTACATCTTCGACCCGGAATCGACCGACAAGAACCTGGCGTCCGCCGACATCGTCAAGGACATCAAGACACTCGCCAACGTGGTCAAAGGCCAGTCGTCCTGGTCAAAGGGTCTGCTCGATGGGGCCAAGCTGATTCTGGCCGGGCGCAGTTTCGCCAAGGACGGCATGTTCTCGCTGCACATGGTGGCGGCCGGGCGATGCGCCGAAGCGGTCGAACACGATTTGGCCGCCGCGCGCGAGATCGCCGCGCGTCATAGTGGCGAAGAAATTCCGAACTCGATCCCCAAGGCGGTGCGCGCGACGCCATTCGCGTCGGTCATCGCGGTGCTCGGGGCCAAGGGCGACCGCTGGGCCGCACTCAACTCGAAGGTCCCGCATTCCGAAGCGATGAAGATCATCTCGGCAGGCGACCGGATTTTCGCCCGCTATAAAGAGCGCATGGACAAGCACGGCATTTGGACTTCGCGTTTATTCATCGCCATCGACTCCTATGCATTTAGTTATGAGCCGGTGTTGCACTGGAACGACGAATGGCTGCCGGTTCACCGCCGCACGCTGCCGCCCGAGGAACTCAAGAAGTACAAAGAGCCGCCGGCTGACCCGGCGGCGCGCGCTCTGGTCGAGGAAATCCGCGGCGAGTTCACCAAGATGTTCGCCGAACACGGCGCGTCGTCGAACCAGATCGGCAAGACCTATCCGTATCTCGACTCGCTCAAACCCGAAACGCGCAAGCTGGTCGATGGTTTGAAATCGATGCTCGATCCCAAGGGGGCGCTCAATCCGGGTGTGCTCGGGTTCAAGTAAACGATTGCCGGAGGCTTGAAACATGGAACAACGCCTCACAATGGTGACGCTGGGTGTGGCCGATCTCAAGCGCGCCCGCCGTTTTTACATGAAACTCGGCTTCAAGGCCGCGCCCGGGCCCGGCGGCGATGTCGAGTTCTACCAACTGAACGGGATCGCGCTCGGGCTGTTCGGCACTAAGGACTTGGCCACGGACGCGAACATAAAATCTTCACGCAACGGCTACGGCAATATCACCTTGGCGCACAACGTCCGCAAAGCCAGTGATGTGAAAAAGGTGCTGGCCGAGGCCAAGCGCGCCGGCGCGAAAATCCTGCGCCCGGCGTCAAAGGCGTTCTGGGGCGGGACCACCGGCTACTTCGCCGATCCAGACGGCCACGTCTGGGAAGTGGCGCACAATCCGTTTTGGAAACTTGACGCCAAAGGCAATGTGAAGCTCTAGCGCCGATGTCCGAAACATTCGTCAAGCGTACAACCCTGATCGTCGAAGATGCCGCGCGTTCGATCGCGTTCTATCGCGACGTGCTCGGTATGACGCTCTATTACGACCAACCCATGAGCGTCGGCGGCAAGATTATCCCGGCCGGCGAGCCGGGGGCCAAAGTCCGCCTCGGCATCATGGAAGGCAACCACAAGGCTCTCGCCAAGATCGGTTTATTGGAGTGGACCGATCCGCCGCTCGAAAAGCCGAAAGCGCCCTACAGAAAGCGCATGGGCATCGGCGATATCGTGGTGGTGACGGAAACGCCCGACATCGACGGCCTGTTCGAGCGGCTGATGGATTCGCCCGATTGCCATATCCACTGTCCGCCGCACGATTGGGGCGTGCCGACGCCCGACGGCAAGGGCCGCATCGATCTGACCACGCTCAGTTTCTTCGATCCCGATGGAATTTTCTTCGAGGTCAACCAGAAGCGCAACGCGCCCAACATCGACACATTCGGCATCAGGCGAACAACTTTGATCGTGCGCGACATCCAGGCGTCGGTGGACTTCTACACCAAGGTCATGGGTATGGAGATGTGGTACGACCAAACCATGACCATCGGCGGCCAGGTTCTACCGGCCGGTGAACCGGGCGCGAAGGTGCGCGTTGCCATTTTGAAGGGCGCCGACGCGGCGGTTGGCATGTTCGGCCTGATGGCGTTCCTCGACCCGCCGGTCGAAAGCCCGCCGCTGGTGCAACGGCCGCTCGCCATCCGCGATCCAATTTTCGTCGCCCACGCCGACGACGTGAACGCGGTCCACGCACGCATGAAAGATTCTGCGGCGCGGATTCACTGTCCGCCCAGCGACGATACCGTCACAGCCGCGGACGGTTCCACGCTCAAGCTGACGACCATGAGCTTCTTCGACCCGGACGGTTTTTTCTTCGAAATCAACACGCGGCAAGTGGTGACGTCCTGACTGGGCGATCCAACGTGGCATTCTCCGTCCACGGCGACTAGACTTGCGCGTCATCAGGAGAACGCCATGCCCACCGTCATCAAACGCACCACGCTCATCTGCCGCAATGCCACGCGGATGATGGAATTTTACCGCGACGTGCTTGGCTGGCGCGTCGACTACGACGCCAAATTGAAACTCTCCGGCGGCATCATTCCATGCGGCAAGGCCGGCGATGAAGTCCAGCTTTACATCATGGGCGGCCCCGATAAGGACATCGCCAAGATCGGCTTGCTTGAATGGATCAATCCGCGCCTGCCCGATCCCGGGCCGCCCAAGGACCGCGTCGGCATCGGCGATATCGTGCTGGTGGCCGATGTGCCCGACATGGCGGGGTTGGCCAAGAAAATCGCCGCGTTTCCGGGCACGAAAATTCACTGCTCGCCCGAAGACGACACGTTCCCCGATCCGCGCGGCGAAGGCACCATCGAATATTCTTCGATGACGTTCTTCGATCCGGAAGGGTTCTTTTACGAAACCTATTACCGCTACAACCGGCCCAACCCGGAACAAGTCATGATCCGGCGCACCACCTGCATCGGCCGCGACGTCGACCGCTCCCTCGCGTTCTTCACCGGCGCGTTGGGCCTGACCAAGTACCAGGACTCGACCATGCAAATTCAAGGCGGGCTGGCCGCAGGCAAACCCGGCGACACCGTGCGCTTCGCCGTCGCGCGCGCTCAGCACGACTACTACGGCATGGCCGGCGCACTCGCCTTCCTGAAAGACCCGTTGCCCGATCCCGGCGAGGCGTCGTTCGACTACGGTATCGGGCGCGCCATGTTCGTGGCCTCAACCGATGACGCCGCGGGCTTATTCGCCAAGGTCAAGGCAAGCGGCGTGCGTGTGACCCGCGAACCCTTCAGCCGCAATGTGCCGAAAACCGGCAACAGCGGTGAAACCAAAATGACGTCGATGGGCGTCTACGATCCTGACGGCTTCCTGTGGGAAATTAACCAGCTCACGTGATTAAATATCATCGTCACCACCCGGTTCATCCGGGTGGTCCATATCGCGACATCTTTCGAGCGGGTGTGGGTACGTGGATTGCCCGGATAAACCGGGCAATGACACCTGAATCGATAACTTGGATTGATTTGAATCCAGCCGATTCGACGTCTTTTGCAACATGTATTGTTTTTACCCGTCGCCCGTAGGCGTGCCGGTTTCGTCGTCGCTTTTCTCATTGCCGGCCAAGTTCCGCATAAACAAGGTCAACGCTGCCACCACCGCCGTGATCGCGCCCGCCGCCAGCAAAGGCGGCTCGAACCCATATTTGTTTGCAAGCGTGCCGATCCCGAGCGCACCGACCGCCGGCCCGGCGCGGGTGATCGAATACCAGACACTCAAAGATCGTCCGCGCATCTGATCGCTGACCACGGTTTGCGTAAGCGATTGCGAGCCGACGCCGACCATGACGCCGAAAAAAGCGATTGCGAACAAAACGCCGAGCGCCAGCCAGAACATGGTCGTTAGTGACAGTGCCGCCACCAGCACGCCGTTCATCACCATGGCCCCGATCACAAGGCGGCTTAAGCCTTCGGCGGTCGGCCGCCGCGCCAGGATCAAGCCGCCGAAAATGGCACCGGCGCCTTGCGCCGAGGTCATCATCGCCAAGCCGCCGGCGTCCTGCTGGTAGACCTGATCGGCGATCCCGGCCATGAGATCGCCCAAGGGCCAGGTCAAGGTCGACGCCAGACCCACCGTCGGGATCAGCCAGCCCAACACCGGATGGCGAAAGGTGTAACGCCACCCGGCCGTCATGTCGTTGTAGATGCCTGAAAATGCCGAGACCCCACGATGCATGGGAACATGTGCGGGCAGGTCGAGCGCCAGCATGGCGACGATCACGCCGATAAAACTGACTGAATTCATGGCGAAGCTGAAGCCGACCCCGACCGTGGTGATGATGACACCGCCGATCGCGGGCCCGAGAATACGCGCCGTGTTGAACATCAACGACGTGATCGCCACCGCGTTGCCGACGCGGTTCTTGGGCAACATCATTGGAACCAGCACCAGGCGTGCGGTTTGGATCAAGGGCTGGATCACGCCCGCCGTCAGTTGCAGGACGAAGATAATTGTCGCCGTGATGTGGCCGGAGAACGTGAGCGCTGCAAGCAGTGCCGCCTGAACCAGGGCGAAACATTGGCCGATCACCGCCATCTTGCGGCGGTCGAACCGGTCGGTGATGACGCCCATTATGGGCGCAAGAACGAAAATCGGCAAAAACTCGGCCATCGCCACCGCGCCGAGCCAGGTGCCCGATTTGGTCAGGTCCCAGGTCAGCCAGCCGACCGCCATGCGCTGTACCCAGGTGCCGAGCAGGGACACCGCGTTGCCCGCGGTGAAAATGCGGAAATTACGGTTGGCAAGGGTTTCGCGGGCGGCGGAAAAATCGACATCGAAGCGCGGCATGCGGCGCGTTATACGCCGCGCGCGGCCAAAACACACCTGCGATTACGGCCGCGCTCGCCCTTCAGAATCGCCGGTTTCGAGGCGCTCGGCGAAGGCTTTCTTGCCGCGCATCACCAAGTCGTACAGCTCTTGCGACCGTCCGCCTGCGGCGTCGATCAGCCGGCGATGGACCGGCAGGGTCGCAGCCACCCAGCGTGCGCGCGCTTCGGGCGACAATTCGTGCATGGTCGCCCCGTGGGCGGCCGCCTTCGCCATGTCGCGCACACCGTTGGCGCGAATTCCCGCGCGCGCCGTCGCCGCGGCGGGATAGCCGGTGTCGACGATTTTCTGCTGCTCGGGCGTCAGCGAGTCCCACCAGGCTTTGGTCGAAATCATACCCAACATCGACGCCGTGTGGCGCGTGTAGGTCCAGTGCGGGGCCTGCTCGGCGATTCCGGTCATGGTGTAGATCAGTTCGTTGGTTTCGCCGGCGTTGACCAAGCCTGTCTGCAACGCCGTGACGATATCCGTCGTCGGGATTTGAACGGTGTCGGTGTGCAGGTCCACGGCCATGAACTGCGACGCGCGGTCGATCAGTGCGCGGTAACGTAAACCTTTCAGATCTTCCGGTTGGGCGATCGCCGCCTGGCCGTACATGCCGTGCCACACCATGCCGTAGTGGCGTATGCCGTGCAGTCCGCCGGCATCGAGCATTTCGTTCAAGACCGGGATCAGGAAATTGTCATAGACGAAGTCGATTTCTTCCCAGCTGTCGAACAAAAACGGCGCGTTGAGGAGCGTGAATTCCGGTACGGCGGTCGAGATCGACGCATATCCCACGCCCACGATCTGCACCCGGCCGCGCCGCAGCGCGGCGAAATGGGTTTCGTCAGGGCCCAACTCGCCGCGAATCAACAAACGCACGTCGAACGGTGCGCCGGGCGCGTCTTCAAGCGCCTTTCCCAATTGGCGGTAATACCCATCGGACGCCAAATTGGTCTGGGAAAAAGCGGCGATGATGGCGGGTGTCTTTGCCGCCGCCGGCCCGTTGGCAACTGCGAACGCGGCGCAAACCAGAAAAACTCGAAGAAACGGCGAACGCATCAAACTGATTTTCCGGGAAACACGCCCAACGTTGCCACAACGCAACCGTTGATCTAGGCCGATTTGATTCCAAACAGATAGCCGAGCCCATTGGCGCCGCGCGATGCGCCCATGACCTTCTCGGCGGGAACTTCGGGCTCGATGTTGTGCGCTTCCACCGGGCTCAAGCCGATCTCGTGCCAAACCTTGTCGTCCTGCCAGCCCTGCTTTTTCGCGCACGCCACTAAATCCATGTCGAGCACGGTACCCCAAAACGGTTCGCCGTTGTTGAGGCTATCCCAATCGCGGATGAAATCGCGCCACGGATCGGCGCCTTGCATCGGCGCGACCTCGGCATGGGCCATGACGCCGCCCGGGCGTAACAGACGCCGCGTTTCGGCCAACATATTGAGGACCGCGCGATGCGCGGACTCATGGAAGATCGCCGCCGAGCAGACCAAATCGAAGGACCCGTCCGCGAAATCGGTATGTTCGGCGTTTTGCTGGGAATAATGGATCGCCACGCCGCGATGCTCGGCGCGCGCGTGGGCGTAGCGCAGCACCGGCGCACCGAGATCGATGCCGTGGACTTCGGCGTCGGGGAACATTTGCTTGAGCGCGACCGTGGAGCCGCCGGCCGTGCACCCCATGTCGAGAATGCGCTTGGGCGCGAAGTCGGGAAAGCGAATCCGCAACGTTTTGGCGAGCGCCATACCCAGCCCATCGTTCCAAGGCCCGAAGTTACCGTCGACATAGATAAATGAGCCGCGGTCATACAGGGCCCCTTGCGCGACGTCGTCGTCGGTGTGCTCGCAGTGATAACCGCCGGCCATGCAATGGTGATGCACGTCACGCACATAATTGGGCAGCGGCAACGCAGGGTCGAGCCGCAACGATCCCAACTTTGGCGACGCGGCGATGGTGCGGAAGTTATCGATCAGCCGCGGCAACTCCCGTTCGACCGTATCGGCGACCGACGACCACATCATTTCCTGGGAACAACGTTGCAGTGCGCTCGACATCTTGTAGGCCGACGTCGGTTCCATGGCCTTGCGAACTTCCTGGCGTGTTTTCGGCGCCCGGCCGTTGCGGCGCTCGAACGCCGGTTTGACTTGGCGCACATATACCGTCTCGTTGTGCGGCGTCACGTCGCGGCGAATGAAATTGGCCAAGTGGTAGGCGAAATCGGTGCGCGCCGCCTCGTCGTGGGTCGGCAGCGGCAGAATCGGATGGCGGGCTTGAACGCGCATGGTCCTGTTCCGATGACGATCGATCGGCGAATTTCGGCCACCATCCTAGAATCCGCACCATTCAAGGCCAACCAGCCATTTACCGCCTATTTTGCGCCCTTTTCCGGAACAAACGCGGCGGCTCTTCGGTTTGGCGCGCGCCTGCGCCTCCCGGGATTGCCGGTGCACCGCGATCTCAACTCAAGGGTAAACATCCGCCACGGTGAGTCGGCCGGCGCTCCGGTCCTCTCCCGAGTAGGCAGAAATCCCCCGCGCAAGACCTTCATCGGTGCGTCAGGGCCACGCGAGCTGACTCAATTCCGTTGCAACGCTGACAGACAGAAATGCCGGCCAGCCGACCAACCAGCGGTTCATTGTTTGATGCGGTGCGTGAGGAAAGAGAGACACGAATTCGAGCACCGCATTGAAATAAAAGGCGACATCGAATCAGGTATTGGATCGAATCCAAAAATAACAATCGCGCCAGCAGAAATTTGCGCCCCGAGTTTTTCGACTAAAACGAGTCCACATCGAACGGATCACTCGCACTCGCGGATTTGCGCTTCGAAAAAATTTATCGACCCGCAACGATTGGTCCCCGAATCAAAATCCTGCTGCAAAGTATTCGCCAAGTACTTGCTAAATAATGTGACTCTATTGGTAGTTTCGAATCGAATCAGAATGCTGATTCTCGTATCGAGTCAGCAAGTAACTCACTTTCACTACTATCACTTGCTTGACTAGTTTTGACTCAAATCTAAACGTGCCGCGGGTTGAGTGGAATGAACTTGGACCAACCGCGCCGCGAGACGACGGGAATCTGCTCGGAACCGCCCAACCAAACTGACGATTGAAAAATGGGAGACTCAGATGCCTTGTTCAATGAGTGCGGCGGTTCTCGGTGTGTCGAACATGGAATCCGCTTTGCAATTTTATCGCGATCTGTTGGGCCTCGACGCCAGTGCCGAATTCTTGTGCCGCGACGATAGTTTCAATCGGCACTGGAATTTACCGGTCGGAACCGAAACACGCGCACGGTTGTTATCGAACGGGGATTCGCCGGTCGGCCGCTTGTTGCTGATGGAATTCCAAACCGAGCAGCGCACCGCGGTTCCGCCTCCGAACGCGCGAACCTATCGCGGATTTTGGAACTTGAATTTTTACATCGACGACTTGGAAGCGCTGGCGAAGAATCTTCGCGCGCACGGCATTCGCCTAGTCGATGAAATCAAAAACTACAATACCGACGCGCTTTCGGGAGGCTGGCTGGAAACGGTCGCGCTTGCGCCTGACGAGATCTCGATCGCGCTGTTCCAATTGGTCGCCGAACGCGGCACCACGGTCGGCGACGTGCAGGAAGGCGTCAAGCCGATGGTCAAGACCAAGCGCGGCAGCACGCAGGTTGCGACCACGTCGCACTGTGTTTCCGATTTCGGCAAGGCCAAGGCGTTTTATGAGACCGTCCTCGGCATGAAAGCGTTGTGCGACGACGTGACGGATTCCGTCGATCTGAACCGCCTCAATGCGCGTCCCGACAACGGCCGCACCCGCTGGGGCTTGATGCAGGGTGATAATTTCCTCGGCAAAGTGATGATCTCTCATCCGCTCAATTACTCGGTGCCGGAGCGCGTGCTTTTGGCCGCGCCGCCCAACATCGGTTATCTCGCGCAAAGCTTCGAGGTCGACGATCTCGACGCCACCGCGAAGGCCTGCAAAGAGGTCGAAGCCGACGTATTCTCGCCGCCGCTGATCATGGAATACCCCGGCCTCGGACCGCGCCGGACCATGGTGGTGCGCAACCCCGGCAGCCAGGGGTTGACCGAACTCGTGCAGAAGGTCGCCGTGACCAAACCGCAGGCGATCAATCCGCACGCGGTTGCCGCTGAGTAATCACAGCGGCGCAAAGACTTCGAGAAAGTGGCCTTCGGGATCGTAGGCCATGAACATCTTGACCGGGACGAATTCGCCCGCGACATCCCCAATGTTGCGGGCGGTCGTCACCGGTTGAATGACCTCGCCGCCCAACCGCGCGGCATCGGCCGCCGCCTGATCGGCGTCCTTAACCGCCATGACCAGCGCAACGCTGCCATAACCCAGCCGGCGAACATCGTGGTTCGCCTCGGGGAGCGCTGGCGCGGTTACTTGCATCAGGCCGACCATCCCGACCAATGGGTCGGCACCCCGCAAAATGATGAACCGCGCCGACCCAGATTCCGGGTTGGCTGCGCCTATCGGCAGCGCCTTGACGCGCGATAGATCGACTTCAAGTTCGCGGTAGAGCGTCAATCCGAAAACGCCCTCATAGAACGCCCGCATCCGGTCAAGGTCGCGTACGAACAATGTCGCCCGCCGAAGACCCATCCCGGCCGTCACCGTGCTCGCTCCCACGCCGTCTATTCTAGGGCAGCAAGCAGGGCCGCCGCGCGTGCGCTGACTTCACCGGGCCGGTCGATCACGCGGGAACCTTTGACCGCCTTGGCGGTTGCCTCGGCCATGGCGTAACGCGGATCGTCGGGCGCGGCGCAGACAACAGCCTTAACCGACAATGCTGTTAGGGTTGACGCCATGTCGACGTCGAGCGCCGCCATGATCGGGTCGGCGTAATGATCGTACTGCTTCAGCGTGTCCACCAATCTCACGTAAAGGCGGTCGGCTTCGATCCGCGGCTCGATCTTGCGGATCGATCCGGCCGCGCCATCGTACCAAGGCCACTGTGCTTCCTGATCGCGCAGCATATGAAACGCTTTGTGCAAATGTAGCCCTTCGCGCGTGGGCCGCAGATCGGGGCAGTAATTGATCCGCATTTCCGTGCGCAGATCGGCCGGTGCGTTGACGGCACCATCAAGAACCAATGTCGCGACGCGGCTGGGATGTATTTTGGCGAACGCGGCCGCCAGCGGCGTGCTCATGCCTTCGGCGATTAAATCCACTTGGCCGAGCCCGAGCCCATCCAGGGTTTGCGCGATCGCCGCCGCATAGTTCTCCGGGCTTGGCGCAGGCAATGGCGTCGAATCGCACATGCCGGGCAAGTCCAATCCGAATACGGCGCGGTCTTTCGCGAGCGCGGATAGGAAATCGATATCCTGGCGTGCCGACCCGGGCATGTCGGGCAGAAACACCACCGCCCGCCGCCCGCCGCCACCGGCGCGACGGACCAGCATTTGTCCGTAGGCGTGATCGACATAGCCGTTCGTGATCTGCCCGGCGGCACCGGCCGTTTTCAGCGGATCGGGCGGCACGAAATTGGCCGCGCCTTCGAAGTCGGCATGCTCGGTGAAGATCTCGCGCAGCCGCTTTTTCCAGTTCTCGCGGTCCGGCGGCAGGCTTTCCTTGTCGCACCCTTGCGGCAGGGGATCGGGCAACGAGGCGAGAAACGCGTGCAACACGTCATCCTGGCGCGCCATGAAGATCGTGCGGGCCTTGAGGGTCGAGATTACCGGCAGCGCGACATAGCGCATGGCCGCCGCATAGGCGTCGGAAAAATTCGGCCCGGCCATGAACAGGTCCATGGCGTATTCGTGCAAATGCGACAACGTACGGGCAGGCCCCGGCAGCCGGGTCGCTTTGGTCTTGGCGAACCATGGAAACCAGCGCTGGAAGTCAAGCGCGCGGGTCCATTCGAAACCCAAGTATCCGCCCATGTGGTCGGGCACGAACGGTTTCATGTAGCTTTCGATGAACTTGGGCTCGGCGCCGCCCGGCGGGAGTGACAATCCATCGAGGATAGCGACGGCGACGCGTTCTGGATGCTTGGCCGCGAAGGCTAGCGTGATTTTGGAACTGGTGTGAAAACCGTAAACCGGGCAGCGCTCGACGCCGAAGCCGCCGATGGTGTCGGCAAGCGCGGTGCCGAAATCGGGAATCTCGAGCTGGCGGCCGAGATCGAGCGGTGTCGAATTGCCATAGCCCGGGGTATCGATGGCGATGCACGTGAACTTGTCAGAGAACTCTTTGAGTTGCGGCACGTGCAGCACCGACGAGCGCGGCGAATCGTGCAGAAAGATCACCGGCGGACCCGATCCGGCGCTGCGGTAGTGGACCTGCCCGCCGCCGACGTCGATGAAACCTTTTCTGATCAGTACGTCCGCCGTCATTCAATCCTCCCCAAACGAAGTTCGAGGATACCTTAGACGACGCCAAGGGACGGCCTCGCAACAGGAAATTGACGCAGCGCTCAGATCAAGGCGTCGGCGTCGTAAGGTGTGTCGACGAAGGCGCGCAACCGGTCGGGCAGGGCGGGGTTATAAGGCGCGTCCCAGGGAATCTGCGGGGCGTCATCCGACCATTTGGTCGTCATCGGGCCGCCCTTGCAGCGGAAGAAGCAGTTGAACCCGTCACGCGTGCCGACCGGGCCATGCTCGATGCCGCCCGGCCGCCAGCAGTAGGCGCCTTTGGTCAAGACGCCGCACGGCATGTGGATGTCGCCCTCGAGCAGGAAGAATTCCTCGACGATCGGATGGGTTTCGATCTTGCCGTGGGTCAGCTTATTCGGATCTTCGGGGCCGAACGCCACCATCCATGTGCGTTCGCCGGTCTTGGCGTCTTCGCGCAGCACTTTGCGCTCGGCTTTGTTGGCGACCGCAGCGACATAGGGATCGCTCGGCGCGACCGGCGCCATTTTGGTGGTCTCGATCTTGGCGATCAGCCGCGCCGGGTCGTACATCCCGACCGGCGCGGTGCCGAAAACGGTGCCATGGTCGCCCTCGAAAAACGTCAGCACCACCGCGCCGCCGTCGCTGCCCATGCTGGGACGCGGCATTCCGGCGGGCAGATAGGCATAATCCCCCGCGTGGTAGGTCAGGCTGCCGACCGATAAATCGCCCTCGAGCACCAATAGTTCTTCGTCGCACGGCAGGTAATGGGCGTCGCTCAGACGCCACCCTTTTGGATAACGCATGATCGTGGTCGCGGCTTGAGTGTCAGGGTCGTACGACAGTCCGCGCCCTTCCGCGCCTGGGCGCGAATTTCCCATGGCCAGCTTCTTCCACGGGATGACCTGATTCTGAATGTATTCGATATGGGGCCGCGCCATCGTTTCGCTTTCGCTCGGTTTGAGAATTATGCCGCCGCCGGCCGCCGTGCCGCCCACGCCGTCGCGATCACCGCGCCTGCGCCGGTCATGACCGCGAGCAGTTGAACCACGCCACCCAAGATCGGCACCGCGCCGATCAGCGCCAAGGCGACAAAACCCATCAGCGTCCAGCCGACTAGCCGCGCAAGGCGCGTTTCCGCCCCCGGCTGTTTGGTCGCCGCGCGCAGCGCAAGACCGCCCCACAGGCACAATGTCACCACGCCAAGCGCGATCGCAACTCCATAGGCGGCGGCGCCCAAGAGCGCGAAGGGAATGCCGATGACGGTTGCCGCGGCCAATGCCATCGCCAGTGGCGCAAGAAACAAACTCGACAAGCCGACAGCCAGCGACGGCAACGGCCGCAACGACAGCTGCTGCGCGGATTGCGCCATGAACTGCGGTGCGACCCCCAGGGCCAAGGCACCGAACGCCGCCAGTGAAATCAGCATCATGAAGATGCCCGATCCGAACGGCGAAAATGAAAATACGCCGTCGTCTTCGTCGTCGAGCGCAATTCGAACTGTGACGCCGTCCGCGTCCATGTCGCCGGCGTTGCGAATGTCGCCGGACACGTTGACGCCGACGGGTGGCGTAAACGAAATCCCGGCGGGAAGAATCATATCGCCCGCGACGGTCGTGCCGGGTTCAAGCACGAGGCTGCGTGCATCGACGCTGAGGTCGCCGTTGATGGTTCCGGCAATGCGCGCCTCGTCGGCTTTGACTCCGACATCGCCGTTGAACTGTCCCGAAAGCGTAACCTTGCCGCCGATCGCCACCGTATCGCCCGATACGGTGGCATTTTCGCCGACGGTCACGTTGCCGCCGTTCGCATGTAAATCGCCCGAGAACGAGCCGAGAACGACGACATTGCCGCCTGCGAAATGGCCGTCCCCGGCCGTGACGTCGGTGGCCGAGACATTGCCGCCCGCGGCGAAGACTTCATCGGCCGTGATCGTATTGAGCGTTACGGTTCCACCCGCCGCGAAAAATCTGTCGGCGTGTACGGCGGAAACGCTCACCTGTCCGCCCGCCGCGCCGAATGTATCGGAATTGACGCCGGTCGCGTTCACGCTGCCGCCCAGCGCCAAGACTTGATCGCCGGAATTTCCGTCCAACCGCACGTTTCCGCCGACGCGGACATCGCCGAAGAACATCGAAATCGTCTTGGCGTCTTCTTGGGCAATCGCCGGGGCCGCGAACAGCGCCGCCGCAAGCGTCGCGATCTTTAATGCGCCGCGTGCGGCGTTCATGTCACTTATCGTCCAGGCGCGCGCGAGCGTCATGAACGCTGCGGAAGATGCGGCGGATCAGGTCGTCGCGCTTGTCTTTACGGTCTTCGTAGGCCGCTTCATCGGGCCGCCAATCCTCGATATCCGAACGCGAAACGACGCCTTTGGCGTCCATGATCCGTTCCATCGTGTCGAAGCGGTCGTAGAGCACCGAGATTTCGGCGGCCATCGCCACGATCATGGCGTGCATCTGATCCATGTTGGGATCGCTGAAGTATTGCGGGCGCATGGCCTTGGTGCGCCGGGGCGTTTTGATGCGGTTGCTCATGGAATGAATCCGATTACTTGGTCATCGATTACTTGGTCATCCATGCGTACCAGGCCTGGCCGCCGCCGCGGGTCGAGCCCATGAATTTCTTGTTCTGGACTTCAACGGCTTGGGTAAGCGCGTTGGCCTCCGCGATGCCCGGACCGTGGCCCTGATTGTAGTTGGCGCGGCTAAACCCGGCCTGTTCGGCAGCGTCGCCGAAATCGAGTTCATGCACGCGGCCCCAATAGGGCTCGGCGTTGTTGTAGGTATCCCAGTCGCGCACGAACTGAGTCCAGGCGTCGAGTCCTTCGTAAGGGGGAAGTTCCGAACAGAGGAATTTTCCGCCGGGTTTCAGGACGCGGTGCGCTTCCTTGAAGATGTTGAATGTCGCCTGATAGGCCGTTTCGTGCAGGCTCGCGAGGCAGCAGACCAGATCGAAGCTTTCATCTGCGAATTCGAGCGCTTCGCCGCTCATCTGATGAAAATGAATCGGCACGCCGAACGATTCGGCGCGGGCATGGGCATAGCGTAACAATGCCGGCCCGACGTCGATGGCATGAATCTCGGCATCGGGGAAATTCGCGGCGATACCGATGGTCGATCCGCCCGCCGTGCATCCGATCTCGAGAATTTTCTTGGGCGCCAAGTCGGGCCAGGTCCGCTTGATCATCAGCGAGGCCGCTTTGCCGACGCCGTCCATGCGCGGGCCGAACAGGCCTTGGGTGTAAATGAACGCCCCTTTGTCGTAGAGCGCGCCGGCAGTGATGTCGCCCGGACATAGGTCGGTCGCGTACCCGCCCGGCATGGCATGGTGATCGTTCTCGCTGACGTAACGCGGAATGTCGAAGTCCGGCTTCAGTGCCAACGACCCCTTGGTCGGTCCCTTGGCAATTTCTTCGGCCTTGGCGATCAACTGCGGCAACTGGCGCTGGATGGTCTCGTCGACCGAGTTCCACATCATTTCTTGAATGGTTCGTTGGAACGAACTCGTCATCTGGTAATAGGGATGACTCAGCATCTCCTTGCGGATTTCGTGGCGATTCTTGGGATCGCGGCCGTTGGCGCGTTCGAACGCCGGCAACACTTCTTTGTCATACGCAGCTTTGTTGCCCGGTGTGAATTCGTTGAGGACGTGCTTTCCCAGTTGATTGACGAATTCCTGGCGCGCCGCTTCGTCCAGCGTCGATTGCGGCAGCACCGCATGTTTCTCTTGAATCACCATAACCATGGGGGAGCCTCCCTGGGCTTGCTTTTCCGGGATCGCGCGCGGGCGCAAATCGTAGCGCCGGCTTGTGAACGGGTAAAGCGTCGCGGCCCTCACATTCGCCAGGCAACGCCAAAGTTCGCCTTAAGTTTCAATCAGGTGATGAATGACGCCGTGCGGGGCGCGCACGGTCAATGATTTGACCGTTCCGTAGGGCGATAGCTTGACCTCGGCGACCGGGGCCAAGACCTCGGCGCCGAACTCGATTGCCCGGTTTTCGTGGTCTTCGATACGGGACACGACCACTGTCGCCGCCACGAGGCCGCGGTTGGGAAATACCGACCTGTCCCGCAGCGACCTGTAGGCCCCGTCGGGCAGGCCGTAGTGAATGATGCCGAAATAGGGCTCGGTGCGTTTCAAGCCGATGTTTTTGGCGCGGAGCCGTAACTTGTGCTTGGTTCCGACGAGGCCCGCAAAGCTGTCGTCGTCGATGGCGTATTCTTGGATCACGCCAAGGCCCAAAACCTGATCGTAGAACGCCACGACCGGTTCGACCTCGGCCACCGGTCCCGAAATGCTCTGAACTTCGCTGAACACGCGGTCGGTCACGGTGGCGACTTGCTTGAAAAAATCCTTCGGCCCGCTGATGAGCGCGGTGACCACTTCGTCGTGGCCCCACAGGTGGCCCTCGAAGATGCGCCCTTCGGGCATGTCGTAAACCGCGACCTCATCCTTCAGCTTGAATCCGCTCGCTTCGATGTGCGCGACCGCCGCGTCGATATCGGGCGCATAAAAATCGATCACCTTAAGGGCGTCGCAATCGAAACCGGTCGACCGGTCGCGGATGACGACGCCGGAACAGGGATCGAAACGGATCAGCCGCACGCCGAAGTGCGTTCCGGGCGTTTCCAGCAACAGCGTCGCCGCCGTGTGGCCGTCGAGGCCCCACAAGGATTTCACGGCCGCAGAATCGAGGCTCTGCGTCGCGGCCGCTTTCATCCCGTAGACGCCTTCGAACAAGGCGCGCTGATTCTCGATGCTGGCGCAGCTAATCACCGGCCCATGGATCAACTTTACACTCATTGCTGGGTCGCCGGGCCTTCAGATCAAGCGAGCGCGATCGAGCGCCGATAGGAATTGATCAACGCGTTGTCCATCAGGAAGGCGCGATGGCGGTCGCGATCGGCGATGAGCGCCTGCAAGTCGGTGAGTAACTCCCGCCGCTTGCTCGGGTCGGCTTCGCGGTGGCGCCGGTAGTTGGCGTCCGAGGTCGAATGAATGTCGTCGACCGCCGCCGAGCGCCGTTGACGCGTGTAGTAGTCGAGTAGCGGCTCGGCGTCCGCGCCGTTGGCAATGGCGATCATTTTATCCGCCAAGTTAAAGGCGTCATGCACGCCGCCGTTCATGCCAAAACCGCCGGCGGGGCTGTTCAGGTGGGCGGCGTCGCCCGCCAGCACGACCCGGCCCACATTGAATCGCGCCGCGACGCGCCGATGGACATGATAAACGCGCGCCGTGTGCAATTCGAACGGCGCGCCGGCCGGGCACATTTTCGCCATCTTGGCCTGGACGTTGGCGTCCGACAGCGTTTCCTCGTCGCTCGCGCCCGGCGGCGGCGACCAGCCGACCCGCCACATGAGCTTGGTGCGAAACATGCTGAACGGTCCGAAATCGGACCAAAAGTAATTCACGCCAAGTAGGTCCGGCATGTGCTCATGGAACGCGAACGGTGTGCCGACCGTAAACGACACCGCCGGATAGGTTTCGCCGTCGAAGCCGACATCCAACTTTGCGCGCACGATAGATGCGGCGCCGTCTGCACCGACCAGCCACGCGCCGCGTAGCGTCTCGATGCGGCCGTCGTGGCCGTACGTGACGGTCACGCCGTCTTTGTCCTGCTTCATGCCGTTGACATTGGCGCGAAAGACGATCGCGCCCGGCGAAATCTTTTCCAGTTCGGCCGCGGCGATTTTGACCAGATTGACCTGCTCGCACTGGAAACGGAAAGGGTAGGGCGTTTCGTCGGCGATAACGCCGAAATCGAAGACCGCGGACTCGCCGGTCTCGAATATCCGATACTGCCAGCGCGGCACCTGGCGGCCCAGGTCGAGAAGCTGCGCGGTGATCCCGAGCTGGTCCAACAACTCGAGCGTCGGCGCGTGAAACGTCGAAGCGCGCGGTTCGGCGTGCAATTCGCCGGCTTGCTCGAGCACGGTCACCGGAACGCCTGCCCGGGCTAAGATCAGCGCCGTCACAAGGCCAACGGGCCCCGCGCCGACGACGATAACGCGATTTCGATCAGACACCGTTCTTTCCATCCCGCATCAGAATTTTCTCGTTACCACGGCATCACGGTGCCGTCGAAATTCCAGAACGTCGCGGTGGTCTCGAGGGTCGCCTTGTCGGTCACCGCCATCATTTCTCTGACTGCAAGTTCGGTGGAGCGCAACGGCATACGCCCACGCACGGCCGCCATCATATCGGTGTCGACCGGGCCGGGATTGACGAGGACGACCGTGATCCCCTGGTCTTTCAAGCTATAGGCGATGTTTTTCATCATCATGTTCACCGCCGCTTTGCTGGAGCGGTAGAACGGCTGGCGGTTTGATCTGACGTCGCTGATCGAACCTTCGCTCGACGTCACGACGACGATTTTCTTGGTCGCGCTGGCGGCCACGTTGGCGGCGAACGCTTCGCTCATTTTCAGCGGCCCGCGCACGTTTGTGTCCATCACGTCGTCGAAGCTGGCATAGTCGATCGACCCGAAACGCTGTTTTTCCGGATGGCCCGTGATCCCGGCGTTGTTGATCAGCACGTCGACCCCGCCCCACTTCTCGCGGATGCGATCGAACAGGCTCACGATCTGGCTCTCTCGACGCAGATCGACCGTGCGGACCAGCAGGTTGGCGGCGGGGATCATGGGCTCGGAGCGCTCGAGCTCGCGCACGAGCTCGTCGAGCTTGTCCTCGCGGCGCGCGCAGAACGCGACACGCAGGCCGTCGGCGGCGAGCGCGTGGACGAGCGCGCGCCCGATGCCGCTCGACGCACCCGTGA
>JAGREB010000180.1 GCA_020446775.1 Paracoccaceae bacterium | reverse complement strand
CGCGACGATCGATTTTTCTGGGACATCGGCAGTTCTCCCCACGAATCTGAATGCCAACCGAGCGATCGTGACAGCCGCCGTTTTGTACGTCTTGCGGACAATGATCGGAGAACCGATTCCACTCAACGAAGGCGTCCTGGCGCCAGTCGACATTGTCATTCCGGAATCGCTGCTTGCGCCGCCGCGTTTCGATGATCCTAATGATTGTGCAGCAGTCGTGGGCGGGAATGTCGAAACATCTCAGCGAATCGTTGACGTTCTGCTCGGCGCGCTCAGCCTATCTGCAGCCAGCCAGGGAACGATGAACAACTTCTTATTTGGCAACGAGTCCTTTGGGTATTACGAAACGATTTGCGGCGGAGCAGGCGCCACGGCTTCAGCGCCCGGAACGGACGCCGTTCACACACATATGACGAACACTCGCATCACCGATCCGGAAGTGTTGGAACAACGTTATCCAGTTCGCGTTCGGGAATTCTCCATCCGATCTCAGTCAGGCGGAGCCGGATTTCACGGGGGAGGCGACGGCGTCAATCGCGAAATAGAGTTCTTATCTCCGTTGACAGTTTCTTTGTTGACTCAGCGTCGAGAATTCCCGCCCTACGGTTTAAGCGGTGGCGGTCCGGGGAAGTGCGGCGAGAACTCTCTCTATCGAGCAAATGGCGAGTCCACAATCCTACGCGGCTGCGACCAAGTGACAGTCGAACCAGGCGACCGGATCTGCATTCGAACGCCCGGCGGCGGCGGTTACGGCGCACCGGACCGAGACGACTGAAAAGAGAGGACGATCTCAGCCGTGGTCGCGCGCGCCACGGTCGGGTGCGGTCCAAGCGGCTTTGCCGTCCTTGAAACGTTCGATCGCCGCTTGCAGCGTATCGCGCTCCTCGCACGACCGGTCGCACACTTTGACCAGCTTCGCCAGATTGGCTTCCGCCGAACCTGCATCGCCCAAAATCAGGAATAACTCGCCCTGGTATTCGAGGGCGCCTTTGTGTTCGGGATCGATCGAAAGCGCCTTGTTATAGTTCGCCATGGCTTCGTCGGTCGCACCCAAATGCCGCTGGCTAAAAGCCAGGTAGTTGTAAGCATCGGCATTTTCCGGTTCGGCCACGATGACGTCGGTTAGAATTTCAACGGCCTTGGCATAATCTTCCTTCTCGACCGCTTTTTCACCGGCCTTGAATTCCTTGGATTCGCTTTTGCTCGCTGATCCAAAAGCATTGGACGGCGCGCTGTGAACAGTCAGCGCAAACACGCAAACAAAAGCGCCAATTGCCAACGAACTTAAAGTGCTTACGGACTTTTTCATCTCGACCTCCTGAAACGATTGAACGCGCGATTTGCCGGGACAGTGACGCAAGTCTACGCCGTCCCTGTTACACACGCGATCACCGATCAATGAATGGCGGATATCAACGCTTTGGCGGCGGCGCATTGATCATGCGCCATAGTCGACTTCGCAGCCCCGAGTCGTTTCCGGGGGCTGCGGGTTCCAACGTTAAACGCGCCATTACCGCCGCATCCGGATAAATAAAAACGTCGTCTTGAACTTCGGGCCGCAAAAAATTGCGCGACCGCGTGACGGCGTTTGCGATCCATTTCCGATTGGTCATGGCCGCCGCGACATCGGGCTTGAGCAAATATGACACAAGCTGGGCAGCGGCATCGACACGTTCGCGTTGCGCTGCGATGGCGAGGAAATACACGCGCAACATCGCACCTTCGCGGGGAATGACGAATTCGATATCGGAACCGACGCCCCGCGACCGGGCATCGCCGCGCGCTTGATAAATGTCGGCCGACGGCGCGATGGCGGCACAGACTTCGCCGTTGGCGAGGTTACGGGCGATGTCGCGGGAATCGAACTTGTTGAAGAAGCCTTTGACGCCATCCCACAAGGACGCGGCGGCTTCGATATCCGCAACGCCCGAAGCCGCGGGAGAACGGCTTAGATAGGCGAGTGCCGCCGGGAATGCGGCCGTTGGCGCATCGATGCTTTGCAGTCCGCACGACGCCAAGCGGGCCGCGGATGTGGGATCAAAAATCAATCCCCAGGTCGAAAGGTCGGCGTTGGCCCCCAAGCGTTCGGTCAGGGCAGAACGATCGTAGCCGATGCCGATCGTCAGCCAGGCATAAGGGAGAGCGTGAAACCGGTCGGGATCGTAAGCGCTGACACGCGTGACCATGGCCGGGTCGAGTGACGCGGCAGCGTCGATACGATGCAACGGCATAATCTGTAACCGGCCGGCGTCGGCAAGCAGGCGAATATTTGGGCCCGACGTCAACACGACGTCAGCGGTTCTTGTTTGTGCGATGGCATCCCCGCGAAAGCTGTCTTCGTCGGGATAAGTCACGAGCCTAACTTTGAGACCGGAGGATTGTTCGAAATCGGCCATAATCGAGGCGTCGATCAGCCTGCCGGGCGCCACCAGAGTCAGGGATTGTTCGTCCGCGATGGCCGGCAGTGGCGGATCGTGGTCGGCCGTGATTGACGTTCCGGGATTGCCGGCACCTTTCGGATTGGGCGTCAGGCCGACATAGGCGGCCCAACTGAAAATCAGAAGCGCGCTCAGAACGCCGGCCATGCGCCACGCCCGCGCATGGGAACCGTGGGCGGATTGGGGTGCCGGCGTAGACCCTGCCGCATCCTGGTCGGACGGCTCGGGGTTCTGTGACGGATCGGTCATTCCCGGTTATTTCCGAAAAGCGCGATCAAGCGCAAGGCTCGGCGCGCGAGGCGAGATTTCGCGAATTTCGCGTCATTCTGGACACCGGCTTGCCAGCCGAAGGGGGCAAGGCTACCAACAGGCCGGTAATCACGCCAAAGCCAGCGTACAATTCTGTTTCCATGCCGGATATCACGCCCAAAACCGTTTTGATCACCGGCGCCGCGCGGCGCATCGGCCGTGCCTTGGCGGAATTCCTGGCCGCCGACGGTTGGCGGGTTGCGGTGCATTATCACGGTTCGTCGGACGAGGCAGAGGATACAGTCCGCGCCATTACCGCTGCCGGCGGCGAAGCGAAAAGCGTCGAAGCCGATCTGGCCGATCCGCAATCGGTTGCGGGATTGATCCCGGCGGCGGTTGCCGCGGTCGGTCCGTTGGGATGCCTCATCAATAATGCATCCATATTCGAACGCGACGAAATCGGCAGCGTTTCCGATCAATCCTGGGACAGCCACCTCGACATCAATCTGCGCGCGCCGCTTTTTCTGTCGCAAGCGTTTGCCGCCCAAGTTCCGAAAGCGGGCCACGGCGCGATTATCAACGTGATCGATCAACGTGTCTGGAATCTGACCCCGCACTTTGTGTCCTATACCGTCAGCAAGGCGGGGCTTTGGGCGCTGACCCAGACGACGGCCCTGGCGCTGGCGCCGCGCATTCGCGTCAATGCGATCGGGCCGGGCCCGACATTGCCAAGTCCGCGCCAAAATCAGGCCCAATTCAACGTTCAAAGCCGCGCAATGCCCTTGGGCCGGGGCGCAACGCCCCTCGAAATTGCCGAAGCGGCGCGCTATATCCTCGGCGCGGGATCGATGACGGGCCAGATGATCGCACTCGACGGCGGCCAGCATTTGGGATGGGGCCAGGTTGCGCCAGGAACCACGCCGGACGACTGAATACGCATTTCGACGGGGAGAAGATGAGCAAGACGCAGGTCATTGAAACACTGAAGATCGCCGACGCGGGCAATGGGATCCGCCACGTGTTCGTGCGCGATCTGGAACTCACCTGCATTATCGGCGTGCACGCCCACGAAAAGCGCGGACCGCAACGCGTGCGCATCAATGTCGATGTCGGCGTGTCGGAAGGCGACGGCACCCATGCCGACCAGCTCGACAACGTGCTGTGCTACGAAGACATCGTCACGCGAGTCCGGGCCATTACCGCCGACGGCAGTATCAATCTGGTCGAAACCCTGGCCGAACGCATTGCGGAAATTTGTTTGCAACATCGCTTGGCCCGGTCGGCCCGCATTCGCGTGGAAAAGTTGGATGTTTTTGACGACGCGCGCAGTGTCGGGGTGGAGATCGAGCGTTTTGCCGGTGGGCGCGGACGCCCGCGCATTTAAACCTCTTCGAACAGCCCGGGGCCCCGGTTGCGCCGACTCTTCTTAGTCTCTGAATTGTCACGATATTTGGAACGCCGACTCGTCGCTGCGCGGTCCCACCCGGTCCCTGTCAAGCGAAGTTGTTCACATCGTTAACGCACGATTCTTTCGCGTTTTTGGACCCAACGACCGTCCATGATCGCTAATCGGGAAAAACGCCGATTCGCGAAATTCGACCACAAAATCAACGTCATAACTTTTTTGCCATTGGAGACGCGAATTTCGCGCGTTTTTGTGCAGCGCGCTGTCGCGGGGCTTGGCGGCACAACTTATCTACAGAGTTGTCCACAGAATCCACGACCGTTTGGCCAGCAGGTGGTCGTAAAATCCGCTGCATATCGATGAATTTGAATGCGTTTTTGGATCCGGCTGGAACGCAGCGGACGGGCGGGCGCGTTGACGCAGCGCGCAATTCCACTCACATAGCGGCATGGTCGAAGATCAGCCGGCACAGGCACCTACGCGGCAACCGGAACACGAAATCGGCGCGGGTTTGCGCAAACTGACGGCTGCCGTTGCGACATTGCCCAGCAAGCCCGGCGTCTATCGGATGCTCAACGTCAAAGGCGAAGCGCTTTACGTCGGCAAAGCCAAACACCTCAAGAAGCGTGTCTCGTCGTATTTGCGGCTCGACCGGATGCCGATGCGCTTGCAACGCATGGTCACCGAGACCGATGCATTGGAAGTGGTCGTCACCCATACCGAGGCCGAAGCTCTGCTGCTCGAGAGCAACCTGATTAAGCAGCTCAAGCCGCGCTACAACATCCTGCTGCGCGACGACAAATCGTTCCCTCACATCGTGATCACCGGCGGCCACAAATTTGCGCGGATCCTCAAGCACCGTGGCGCGCGCACCAAGGGCAACACCTACTTCGGGCCGTTCGCCTCGACCAGCGCGGTCAACCGCTCGCTGACGACCCTGCAGAAAGTTTTTTTGCTCAGGAACTGCACCGACGCGGTCTTCGAAAGCCGCACGCGGCCGTGCCTGATGTATCAGATCAAGCGCTGTTGCGCGCCGTGCGTCGGCAAGATCGATGAAGCGGGCTACGCGGCATTGGTCGGCCAGGCGCGGGAGTTCCTGACAGGCGACAGCAAAGCGGTGCAGTCCAATCTTGCACGGCGGATGGATGACGCCAGCGCAGCGCTCGATTTCGAAAATGCCGCCAAATACCGCGACCGTATTCGCGCCCTCACCGCCGTTCAGGCGCATCAGGGCATCAATCTCGCGAGCCTCGGCGAAGCCGATGTGATCGGCCTGCACCGGGCCGGCGGGCAAAGCTGCATCCAGGTGTTTTTCTTCCGCGCCGGCCAGAACTGGGGCAACCGCGCCTA
>JAGREB010000179.1 GCA_020446775.1 Paracoccaceae bacterium | reverse complement strand
CGCGCGGTCGGCACGGTCTGGGACGCCGCCAATTGATAGATAAACGCACGCCCGCGCACATTGCCCGGCGTGATCTGAGTCAACTGCGGCGGCTCGGGGTCTTGGCTGAAATCGACTGCGGCATAGAGATCGCGCAGGACTTGGGGGTCGAGCGATCCGACTTCGATCGCGCGTTCGGCAAGGACGATTTGCGCTTCGAGCGCGGATTTCATCCGTGCAGCGCGTTCCTCATCGGTCAACTTCTCGTCGTCGGGTTCGGCCGGCTTCATCTGCGCGGCGACCCGCAGAGCGGTCGGATCGCCATATCGCAATACGCCATCGGGCAGCGGCCGGCCGGCAAACTTCAGCATTGCAAGCGGCAACGGCGCGAGCGTGCGCAAACCGTTTGGCGTCAGCGGCCGGTTGCCTTGAAGAAGTTCGGCCGCCCAGTAGAACTCGTCATCCTGTACGGCTTGTTCGCGCAACAACGTCAGGCCGAGTTGCGCCGCACTGTTTTGCCCCGCGGAGAATTGACAGAACACCTGTAGCTTCTGCCAATACGGATCGGCGGTCCGGGCAAGACCGGCGGACGCTTCGGTGCAGGCGGCGTCGACGTTTCCGTCGACCAGCGCGGTGTCGGCACGCACCTTGAAATATTTTTCGGATTGCCGGTCGACCGGCACCAGCGTGACAAGCGCAACAGCATCCGACCAAGCGCCTTGCGCGGTCAATGCGTCGAGCCGCGCTTCGAACAGCCAATTCGCCGACGATTCATCCGTTGCGGTTTCTCCGTCCACAGTGGAGTCAGAACCCGCGGGCAAGACAGGAAGCGGCGTGGCGCCGAACATCGAGCCCGCCGTCGAGAAATAATCTTGGCGTGTCGGCGGCGCGGCGCCCGGCAGCAGCAAACGGCGCGACAGGGTACGCATGGCGCGCGCGTGCACGCGGGTCGGCAGATTAGCCAGGGCGAAACGGACGAAATCCGGATCGCTCGCGGCCCACATCGATGCCGGCAACCCGCCGGAAAACTCGTCCATCAGGCCAATACGGTCGATGCCGAGATCGCGCAGATTGTCGACGGCAATCGCCGTGGGGTCGGAAAATCCGCCGGCCTGTGAATTGCCGCCTGACGCGGACGGAACCAGCACGACGGGCGCCGGCGGCGGTGGCTCTGGGACGTCTGACACCTGAGCCAACCCCGGCAAGCCGGAGACGGCGGCTACGACGAACGAAAGCGCCGCGACAGCGTTATTGGAACCGCTCATTCGGAATGATTTTTTCAACGGTGGCAGACGGAGCCGGCATATCCCAGGTGGCCAGAAACGCCAATCCGCCGACGACGGCCACGGCCAGCACTACAAATAGCCATTTCAGCATTACGCCAATCCATCCGGTTTCAGGCCGCCGCGCGACACGGTCCGGGGCTCACGCCGCCGAACCGGCCCCTGGGTGGCGGACACTACGCAACACATGCGATAATGTCCAACGAGGCCTATGTCGGCAGCGCGAATGCCGCCGAAACAGGCCGGAACTTGTGCTAACCCCATGATATGGCGAAATAAGGGCCGGATTCCAGCAATCTTGGGTGGATCGGGCCATGGTTTGATATGAACGACCAAAGTGAACAAACAAGCGTCCCCGCCCTCGACCGCACAATCGTGGTCGTCGGGCTCATGGGCGCGGGCAAAAGCAGCATCGGACGCCGGCTCGCGACTGCCTTAGGTGTGCCGTTCGTCGATGCCGATGCCGAAATCGAGCGGGCAGCAGGGCTGACGGTGGCGGAGATTTTCGAAAAATACGGCGAAGAGTATTTCCGCGACGGCGAACGGCGCGTGATCCGGCGGCTCCTCGACGGCACCCCCAAGATCCTCGCCACCGGCGGCGGCGCCTTCACATTCTGCAATACCGAGACGCGCCAGCTGATCCTGGACAAGGCGATATCGGTCTGGCTCGATTCCGACATCGATACGCTCGTCGAACGCACCAGCCGCAAGGACAACCGGCCGCTGCTGAAACAGGGCGATCCGCGCGAAATCCTGGCCAAGCTGCGCGAGGAACGCCGCCCCGCCTATTCGCAGGCGCAGATTCACGTACTCAGCGGCAACGGACCGCACAGCCGCGTGGTCAACAAGATCCTGAAAGGTATCGCTTTATGTCTGTAATCCCGGTCGATGTAGCGGGCCGCCCCTATGAGGTGCGGGTCGGAGCAGGCCTGTTGGCGGAACTGGTCCCGAACTGCCGCGGCAAGCTGCGAAAGCGCGACGTCCCGATCGTTACTGACGCCAATGTCCACGCCGCGTGGGGCGAAGTCGTCGAGAAAGCATTGCGCGATTCCGGGCATGAACCGCACTGGCGGATCCTGCCTGCCGGTGAACAGACCAAAAGCTGGGACCAGCTCTCAGCAACCGTCAACTGGCTGCTTGGCCTCGAGGTCGAACGCGGCGATCACATCCTGGCACTCGGCGGCGGCGTGATCGGCGACCTGACCGGTTTTGCCGCCGCCGTGCTCAAGCGCGGTTGCGGTTTCGTGCAGGTGCCCACCACGCTGCT
>JAGREB010000178.1 GCA_020446775.1 Paracoccaceae bacterium | reverse complement strand
CTCGCCCGCCTCACCGGCGTGATCGACAAGCTGGTCGTCTATCCCGACTCCATCGACCGCAATCTCAACATGATGGGCGGCTTGGTGTTTTCACAGCGCGTGCTGCTCGCCCTCACCCAAGCTGGGATCAGCCGCGAAGACGCCTATGTCTACGTCCAGCGCAATGCAATGAAAGTGTGGAACGAGGGCGGCCAGTTGGCCGACCGGTTGAAGGCCGACAAAGACGTGACCGCGAAATTGAAACCGGCCGAGATCGACGCCCTATTCGACATGGCCTATCACACCAAACACGTCGACACGATTTTCAAGCGCGTGTTTGGAGAATAAGTTCCCGGGCTGAGACCGCGTTTACGGGGACGGCCTTGCTCGTCCCGGCGCAATTACCAGTTCTTGCGGGCGCCGAGGGCCTTCACAAGATCGGCGCGGCTGACGATGCCGACGATTTTTCCGTCCGCGACAACCGGCAGACGTTTGACGCCTTTTTCGACCAACATCTGAGCGACTTCTTCGAGCGGCGTGTCTTCCGTGACCGACGATACGTCGGTGTGCATCACATTTCTGACGGTGTTGTGGGCATCGCGGATGTATTCGAGATATTCGGGGGCCATTTTTTCCCCTTCCGCCAGCATGTCGAGCCACCACGATTCGCGATCGGCATCCTTTTGCCGGCTGCGCAAAAGGTCGACTTCGGTGACCAGCCCGATCAATTTCCCGTCGCTGTCGACGACCGGAACGCCGCTCACGCGATTATCCCCCATCAACTTGGCGGCGGCCCGAATGGAAGTGTCCGGCGTCACGGTCAGAACCTTGCGAGTCATTACGCCGGCGACAGTGCCGTAAAGCGGTGCTTCAACCATAGTGGCGGATCCCTGTTATTTTCGTCCGGCCGATTGGCCAGCCGGAATGTTATAGTTATGACGCTTCGCGGCAGATGATCCAAGTCAAAGCAGAATCGGCGAAAAGAAGAAAATCAGCGCCGATCCGCGACTTATTGATCGTTACCCTTTTGCGGCAGCTACGATCGCTTCGGCCGCGTCGTTTGCCGCGGTGTTCAATTGCCGGCGCAATTCACGGTCCTCGATCACGACACCCATGGCCTTGAGGTCGGCGCGCACCTTGTCCAGCATGTCTTCGTCGCCCGGTTTGGCAAAATTTGAGTTGACCACGTCCGCAGCATATTGTTCCGCCGCCGGCCCGGTATGACCGAGTTTCTTTGCGATCCACAGCCCAAATAGCTTGTCGCGGCGGGCGCCAACCTTGAATTTCTGTTCCTCGTCTAGCTCGAACTTTCTCTCGAAACCCTTCTCAAGATCTTGGAACGCATCACCCATGAAATCCCCGCAAAAAAGCAACCTGTGGAAGCCAGCGGTATCGATATAACGACGGAGAGAAATATGCGCAACCGGCGCAAATACCATTGATTTTATAGGCTTTTTGGCATGTGCACCGTTGTCACTTTGGTCCGCCCCGGACATCGTTGGCCGTTCATCGTGGCCGCCAACCGGGATGAGGACATATCCCGCCCCTGGAAACCGCCGGCCCGGCACTGGCCGGACCGGCCGGACGTCATTGGCGGACTCGATATCCAGGCCGGAGGGACGTGGGTGGGTATCAACGATACCGGCGTTGTTGCCTGCATTCTCAACCGCCATGGGACCCTTAGCCCGTTGGCGGGCAAACGAAGCCGTGGCGAACTGGTGCTCGAAGCCCTCGACCACGCCGATGCGCGCGACGCAGCGGGCGCGTTATCGGATTTGTCGGCCAGAGCCTATCGGCCGTTCAATATGATCGTCGCCGACAATCGCGATGCTTGGTGGCTTGCCCTACGCGATGGCGCGGACCGGATCGCCCTAGAGCGGATTCCCGAAGGCTTGTCGATGTTTACGGCCGGCGAGCGCAATGATCGCGCCGAAACCCGGATCGACCGATTTCTGCCGACATTTGCGGCGGCGACTTCGCCCGACCCAGATGACGGGACCTGGGAAAAATGGCGCGACCTCCTTGCCGCCCGCGCGCCCGATGACGACCCGGCCAAAGGCATGACATTTTCGACCAAGTCAGGTTTTGGCACGTCTTCGTCGTCGCTGCTGGCATTGCCATCGCCCGAGGACGCATTCAAGACCGGAAAGAAACCGGTTTGGCTATTCGCTGCCGGTCCGCCCGATTCCAATCCGTTCGAACCGGTTACACTCGACTGAAAACTATCCACAGGCCGGAAAAATCGGCATTTCCGAACGGCCCGGGCCGAGTTGTCGCGCCCAAATGCACCTGCTATGACCTGTCTCCAACCCGCCGGAACGCCCGCCTGAAAGCGTGCCTCCCCAGCGGTTCCGAGGAGCAGTCCGGCCGCCGGACCAGTGAGAAAGTCCCCTCCCCATGGCGCGACGCAAGCAAATCTACGAAGGCAAGGCGAAGGTCCTGTTCGAAGGCCCTGAGCCCGGTACTTTGGTTCAGTACTTCAAGGATGACGCCACGGCGTTCAACAACAAGAAAAAGGGCACGATTACCGGCAAGGGCGTGCTCAATAACCGTATCTCGGAATACCTGATGACGCGGCTGGAAGAGATCGGCATCCCGACTCACTTCGTGCGCCGCCTCAACATGCGCGAGCAACTGGTCAAAGAAGTAGAGATCATCCCGATCGAAGTGGTGATCCGAAATGTCGCCGCCGGATCGATTTCCGAGCGCTTCGCGATTCCGGAAGGCACCCGCCTGCCGCGCTCTATCGTTGAATACTATTACAAGAACGATCAGCTCGGCGACCCTATGGTATCGGAAGAACACATTACGGGCTTCGGCTGGGCGTCGATCCACGAAATCGATGAAATGCTGAATCTGTCTCTGCGGATCAACGATTACCTCAGCGGCCTATTCTTAGGCATCGGCATCCGTTTGGTCGATTTCAAACTCGAATACGGACGCTTGTTCCACGACAACGGCGACATGCAGATCGTGCTGGCGGACGAGATCTCTCCGGACAATTGCCGGCTGTGGGACAACAAAACCAACGAGAAAATGGACAAGGACCGCTTCCGCCGCGACCTTGGCCGCATCGAAGAGGCCTACCAGGAGGTTGCCCGGCGCTTGGGTATATTGCCCGAAAGCGGGCCAACCGACGTCAAAGGCCCTTCGACGATGCAATAACATTCCAATCCCCGGCCATGTACCGGGGATTGAAATTTTGGGAGACGAAAATTGAAGGCGAAAATCCACGTTGTCTTGAAACCGGGCGTCCTCGACCCGCAGGGCAAGGCCGTTGAGCACGCGCTGCACGGCCTCGGATTCAAAGGCGTCGAAGACGTCCGCCAAGGCAAGTACATCGAACTCAAACTCAAGAGCAAAGACCGCAAGAAGGCGCAGGCGGAAGTCGAGAAAATGTGTAAAGCCCTTTTGGCCAACACGGTGATCGAAAACTATTCGGTGGAACTCGCCGAATGAAGGCCGCAGTTATCGTATTCCCCGGCTCCAACTGCGACCGGGACGTCGCGGTGGCGCTAGAACGAAGTTTAGGTAAAGCGCCGGCGATGGTCTGGCACCGTTCGACCAAGCTGCCAAAAGTCGATGTGATCGTTGTTCCCGGCGGATTTTCTTACGGCGACTACCTGCGTTGCGGCGCGATGGGCGCGCATTCGCCGATCATGGCCGAAGTGAAACGAAGCGCCGCTAAAGGCGCGCGCGTCATCGGAATCTGCAATGGCTTTCAAATCCTAACTGAATCCGGACTATTGCCGGGCGTCTTGATGCGCAATCGCGACCTCAAGTTCATATGCAAAGACGTGCATTTGAAAGTCGAACAGACAAAGAGTGCATTCACGAAAGGCTATCGGAAAGGCCAAGTCGTTCGCTTTCATATCGCGCACAACGAAGGCAATTACTTCACTGATACGAAGACCCTGCGCCAGATCGAAGACAAGGGCCAAGTCGCATTCCGTTATTGCGATGCCGATGGCAAAGTGAATGCATCGACCAATCCCAACGGCGCACGCAACAACATTGCCGGCATTTTTAATGCCAAACGCAATGTGCTGGGACTAATGCCGCATCCCGAACGCATGTCGGATGCGCAACTCGGATGCAATGATGGCCGCACCATGTTCGACACTTTGGTGGAGGCCGTGGCATGAAGAAGTCCAAGAAGAAGAGCGCACGCAAATCGCGCTGGACGCCGGCCGAGATCGCCTCGCACGGCTTGTCGATGGCGGAATACAAGCGCGCGGTTGAGATTCTCGGCGGACGCGAGCCCAACGAAGTCGAAATCGGCGTGTTCGGCGTCATGTGGTCCGAGCATTGCTCATATAAGTCATCCAAAAAATGGCTGAAGACGCTGCCGACCAAAGCTCCCTGGGTTATCTGCGGGCCTGGCGAGAACGCAGGCGTGGTCGATATCGGCGACGGGTTGGCAGCAATCTTCAAGATGGAAAGCCATAACCACCCCTCGTACATCGAGCCCTACCAAGGTGCTGCGACCGGCGTCGGCGGCATCTTGCGTGACGTATTCACCATGGGCGCGCG
>JAGREB010000177.1 GCA_020446775.1 Paracoccaceae bacterium | reverse complement strand
TGCGTATAGACATTCGCCGGGATCGGCTCGATGCACGGGCTCGTTCCCCCACAAATGATGCTGATCGACGCCGTCGGCGCGATGGCGAGCTTATGCGAGAAGCGCGCCAGCACGCCGGAATCGGCGGCATCGGGGCACGCGCCGCGTTCCTCGGCCAGCTTCACCGACGCGGCGTCGGCAGCGCGGCGGATGTGCTTGAACATGCGGATGTTCCACGCCTTGGCCATGGCGCTTTCGAACGGAATGCCCTTCGATTGCAGGAACGAGTGATAACCCATGACGCCCAGGCCGACCGAGCGTTCGCGCATGGCCGAATACTTGGCGCGGTCCATCGACGACGGCGCGCGGTCGATGAAGTCCTGCAACACGTTGTCGAGGAAGCGCATGATGTCTTCGACGAACTGGGTGTTGTCGTGCCACTCGTCCCACTTCTCGACGTTGAGCGAGGACAGGCAGCACACGGCGGTGCGTTCCTCGCCCATGTGATCGGGGCCGGTATGCAGCATGATTTCGCTGCACAGGTTCGATGTGGTGACTTTCAGGCCCAGGTCGCGCTGGTGCTTGGCCATCGACCGGTTGACGGTATCTGAGAACAACAGGTACGGCTCGCCGGTTTGCAGGCGCAGCTCGAGAATTTTCTGCCACAGTTCGCGCGCGTTGATGGACTTGCGCGCTTCGCCGGACTTCGGGCTGCGCAGCGTGAACGGCGTGTCGTCGCGCACCGCTTCCATGAACTCGTCGGTGATGTTGATCCCGTGGTGCAGATTGAGGCTCTTGCGGTTGAAGTCGCCCGACGGTTTGCGGATTTCGAGGAATTCCTCGATTTCCGGATGATGCACGTCGAGATACACCGCCGCCGAACCGCGGCGCAGCGAGCCTTGCGAAATGGCCAGGGTCAGGCTGTCCATCACCCGCACGAACGGAATGATGCCGGAAGTATGGCCGCAGTTGCGGACCTTCTCGCCGATCGAGCGCACGCGGCCCCAGTAGGTGCCGATGCCGCCGCCGTTGGACGCCAGCCACACGTTCTCGGTCCAGGTGCCGACGATGCCTTCGAGGTCGTCGTTGACGGAATTGAGGAAGCACGAGATCGGCAAGCCGCGGTCCGAGCCGCCGTTCGACAGCACCGGCGTCGCCGGCATGAACC
The DNA here is from genome assembly GCA_020446775.1 of Paracoccaceae bacterium. GTDB lineage: Bacteria > Pseudomonadota > Alphaproteobacteria > Rhodospirillales > Rhodospirillaceae > VGEM01. The sequence goes on along the minus strand of JAGREB010000177.1, from coordinate 1,659 downwards.
ACAGCCGCGACATGTAGTCATAAACACGTTGCGCGTGCTCGATGTCGTCGCTGTAGGCCTTGGAGACACGGGCGAACATGTCCTGATAGGACTCGCCGGGGAGCAGGTAACGGTCTTCGAGGGTTGCCTTGCCGAAGTCGGTCAACAACGCGTCGCGCGAACGGTCGACGCGGATCGACGGCACTACATCAAGCGCCGCCGGTTCTCGCTGTGGTGTCGGTCTAGGCTGGGTGGCCGGCGCGGAAACCGAGGCGGCAACTGCAGCGGAACCAACATTCACAGCGTAATTCATTGTTTTAGTACCCCTCTGACCATCGGCGCACATGGCGGCAATCCGCCAGGCACGACACACACAACCAAAAGCGGGGGAATCTTGTTCCGTCCCCGGACGACCGATCCCAGCCAGAGATCCGTCAGTTCCTGGGCGTCCGGCCGTCTACGGCCGGCGTGATTCGAAGTGGGAGATGGTTAACAACGACAACTAGAAGTCGTAAGCACCCAACCCCGTCATTCCCCTCGCCTGCTCCAAACTTGGTAGTCCGAAGCATTTTCGCCACCACATATGGTGCTGTCGTCGGCGAGTCCCGTCAACTAGATTTTGGGGGTCGGGCTAAGATTTCTACAATATTTTGACATTGTGCAACGCAACCTTAACTAAAGTCGCTAGCTCGATGATTTTAGGTGATTTTTCTATCTCCGCGAACGACTCGCAAAAGCGGAAATTTGGCACCCTCGGCCACCCGTGGAAGCATCAACGGAGTCGAGAAACCGGACCTAGAACGCCTCCCGGTGGACTGATGTTTTGAGCCATTCCAAAAATGCATATGCTGCATTGCACAAAATACCCTTGCGTGCATTATTGCAATGCATCATAAGGCGGGTAAGGACATTTTGGGGCCATCGATTGGCCGCAGCGCACGTAAGCGATGCCGCGAAGGGAACGAACATGCTGACAACCGAACAAAAAGAACTGCTGAATTTCCTGACCGAATCAGCCAAGGAAGCGGTCGCGAATGCGCGTCGCCTAGGCGGCGCGGCTGCGCACGCCTATCTGCAAGAAGCCGAAGAGCTGATGACGATTCGCGCGTCGATGCTGGGCCGATTCTGGGCCGATCAGGACGACTCGAACCAATTGGAATTCGATCTCAAGATCGCCGCTTAAGCGAAACCGAGCGAACCGAATTACGGCCCGAATTGCCAGATTCGGGCCGTTTTCTTTGCCTAAACGCGATCCGCGAAAACGATTCACCGATCGTTAAACTGTACGCTTTAGTTGTTTGGTCGTGGGCTCTGTTCCCCCAACGGACGCCTGCGGTGAGACAAGCCTTGCGTCGACGCGCGCGACTTCGGTCTTCGGAGATCGGCGCATCACTCATCGTCCGGTTCGGCCATTCGCGCCGCAACCTGCATCCGTTGGAAACAGAGCTCGAGAGTTTCGACCGCGTGCATCGCGTGTGCGCTGTCGCTTGAGAACGCTGGGGTCTCTCTTCCCTCCCCACCCCGAATCCCCAGCCGACTTGCGGCGGGCCCCAAAGGGTCCGCCGCTTTTTTTTGGGTTTTCGCCCGTCAGGATTCTTTACAGTTTGGTTTCGCCGCGCTTTGGCCCGATTCAGGCCGTGAATCAAAATGTTAGGCGAAAATCTTCGCCTGCGGAGCGCA
>JAGREB010000176.1 GCA_020446775.1 Paracoccaceae bacterium | reverse complement strand
CAATCGCGATGACGAACGTCTTGTAGTAAGGCGGAACGATGATGGCCATGGTGACGGCCTCCTCGCTGTATCATCGCTGAATTTCGCTTTTTCGCCAATTCCCAATTGATCACACCCGCTTCGACCGAAGCAATATTCGCCATATTTCAGGCAGGAGAATCCATGACGTCATCGACCACCGATCCCGAAAAGGGCATGACCGAGGAGCAGCTGGAACGCTTGCTCGCGACCGAAATCGAGAACGCCCTTACGTTCATCCATTCGAGCGACCTGATCGCCGCCCAGCGCGACCGCAATTACGACTACTACCGCGGCGTTATGGACGACGTTCCGGCGGCGCGCGGCCGTTCGCGCGTGACCGACCGCACCGTCGCCACCTTCGTCAACATGATGCTGCCGGGATTGCTGCGCGTGTTCACGGCCGGACGCGACATCGCCGAATACGAGCCGACCGGCGCCGAGGACGAGGATTTGGCGCGCTTCGTCACGCGCTATGTCAACGATGTCGTCTTCCGTAAAGACAATCGCGGCGAGTTGATCCTCTATCAATGGGCGTTCGACGCACTGGTGCAAAAGGTCGGCGTGGTCAAGGCGTGGTGGCAGGAACAGCACGATTTCAAGGACGAAACGTTCGCCGACCTGACAGAGCCCGAGTATCTGTTGCTGGTGCACGATGCCGAATTGCGCGGCGACGAGGTGACGGCGCACTCGACCAACACTAAAGCCTCGCCGCCGACCCACAGCCTGACCATCCGCCGCACGATCAACCGCTCGCGGGTGCGGGTCGAGAACGTACCGCCCGAGGAATTCGTCATCGACCGCGACGCCCGCACGCTGGAAGACGCGATCTTGGTCTCGCACCGCACCTACCGGCGCGCCGGTGATTTGTTGGCGGAAGGTTACGCGCAAAGCGTGATCGATGAATTGCCGAGCTACACCGAGCACCGCGCCACGCGTGTTACCGACTACGACGAACGCTGGCGCGGGCCGACCGGCAACGACCCGGTCGACCCGATGTTGCGCGAAATCGCGGTACACGAAGGCATCGTGCGCTGCGATTATGACGGCGAGGGGGTGCGCGAATGGTACTTCGTTGCTGGCGGCGGCGACGGCAAGGTCAAAGTGCTGAAGATGGAGCCCTACGACCATCAGATCGTGTTCGCCGAGTTCTGCCCCAATCCGCTGCCACACATTTTCTGGGGTCGCTGCCCCGCCGACGACCTGGCCGAGATTCAGAAGGTCAACACGGTGTTGATCCGCCAAATGCTGGATAACCTGTATCTGTCCAACACACCGCAGCGCGAAGTGGTACAGGATTGGATCATTAAGCCTGATCAGCTGCTCAATCTCGCACCCGGCGCGCCGGTGCTGGTCAAACAGCCGGGCGCGATCCGCGAGATCAACATTCCCTTCACCGCCGCCTCGGCCCTGCAAGCGGTGCAGTATTTCGAAAGCGTGGCCGAAAACCGCAGCGGTGTGTCGCGCCAGGCCGCCGGGCTCGACCCAGACGCGCTGCAAAACCAAAGCGCCACCGCGGCGTCGCTCGCCTATTCCGCGTCGGTCGGTAAGCTCGAGATGGTCGCGCGCATCTGGGCGCACGGCGGCATGCGCAAATTGTTCCGCGGTATCCTCAACATTCTGGTGCGCTATCAGGACTTCGAGCGGGTGGTGCGCATGGACGGCCGCGCCCGCGCGGTCGATCCGCGCGATTGGGCGGCGTTCTCCGACATGGACGTGACGGTCAACACCGGGCTCGGCACCGGCGCGCGCGAACGCGACATGGCGTTCCTGGCCATGGTGCTGCAACAGCAGAAGGAAATCGTCGAGGTGCTGGGGCTCGACAATCCCATCGTCGGCCCGCGCCAGTTCGTCAACACGCTGCACAAGGCGGCCGAAGCCGCAGGCATCACCAACCCGCAGGCATTCTTCCGCGATCCCGGCGATTGGGTGCCGCAAGGACAAATACCACGAGGCCCGACACCCGCGGGCAATCAACCGCAACCGCAAATGCCGGCGCGGCCGGTGCCGATCCGAACGCCGATGGCCACTCCTGCCGGGCCACTTGGTCAGCAAGGGTAGGGTGCCATGACCGATGCCGAACGCGCGGCCCGCGCCGCCGAAGCCATCAATAACCCGGCGCTTGCCGAAGCGTGGACCGCACTGCGCGATGCGTACTTGCGTGCTTTGCGCGCGTGCGACGCCAAGGACGACCTCGGCCGTTACCGTATGAGTGTCGCGCTCAACGTCGTCGATGCGGTCGAGGCGCATCTGCGTGCTGCCGTCACCACTGGTCAGCTCGATGACGGCGAGGCCGCAGACCTCGCCACGCCGCGCCGCCGCTGGATCCCGAAGTTCTGAAGTTAAAAGCCCAAGTCGATTGGAAAAAATCATGCCTCATCAAAATCGAACTCAACGTGCGCCCCGCCGGAGCTACACGTATCGCGAAGGACTGACGATGATGGCGGCGCAGGCCGTCGGCATCGATCCGTATCTCGCCGCCGAAGCCGGCGACGATGCCAAGAATGCACTCACCCTGTTGCGCAAGGCGCGCGCCGCCAAGGACCGGGCCACGCGCGCGGAGCTAATCCGCGACGCGCAGAACGAACTCAAGTATGTCGATGCGAATAAGCATCCGGAATTGTTCGCGGCCATTGATCTACGCCTCCGCGCGCTCGAACCAAAGTCGCGTTCCACCAATCCTCGGACTGGTGTTCAGGAGTTTGCGTTCTGGGACCGACTCACGTCACTGTTTAGCGGCCGCTCGGATGCGCAGCCGCCCAACTCAGCGATCGATCCTATTTCGATCCAGGGGCACAGATTCAACGAAAACTTGAAACCGGCGATCGCTCCTATTTCGGTTACCGCGAATCCGGTAAAGGAGACACTGAGATTCGGAAAGGCGCCCGTATTGGGCCGGATGGCCGAGAGGCAACGAGCAATTCAACAAGGCGAGCCCGCAACATTTATCGTGAATAAAAATTCAAATGCCGACGGCAGCCGACCGCCATATTCTATTGACTGGTATGGCTCAAGGGTCGTCAACCGCCATCACGATGCGATTGAACGAATCGCCGCGGAAAAGGGAATAGACCCAAATCTAATCAGATCGATAATGTTTGTTGAGAACGCGCAAGGTAACTATGGCGGATTATCGCCAATTACAGACCGATTAGGGATTTCCGAGACTGTTTTGCCAATGAACATAAATCCAAAAACATGGCGAGATCTTGGTTTGCCCGACCGCAGATCTGCACTCGATGACGCGAAAAATATTGCCGCTGGAACGGAATTGATAAAGCGTATCCAGGATCGTGTCGCGGGACCACAAATCGAAAAAACCGCAACGCTTTACAATAATTTGTTTGCTGATTCTATAAACGACTATGGCGCTCGGGTTGCACGGGTTTATCAGTCCCGCCCATGGGAATAGCCGCTTCGGCTTTCTTACAATAGTCTCTTTAGAACCCGACTGAACGCTCCACTCTCACCCCATTATTGGCGATCTGATTCGAATTCAGCGCCACGATTGCGCCATTTTCAGGCAACAGAATGTGGGAGAAGGTAGAACGAAAATCTCCGAAGGCGACAAGTGCTCTATCGATTTGCAAACTCGTCGATTTTTGCTCGTTCCTCAATTGCGTTTGCGATTTCCTTGGTTCTCAGCGGCGCATGCCTTGTCACAATCCTATTGTCTTCAAGTCTCGATTTTCCGAGATCGGTATGCGGTAAAGGACCCGGAGATGGTTTTGATGGTCCGGCAATTGATCTTGGTTCCTTTGGTGTCTGCTATTTGAATTGGCCTGGCGCAATATTTTACTGGATCGTAGGAGCTTTTTGGTTTGGGTTCTTTCCGGCTGCCCTGCTCATGATCGAAGTCGCTCACATGATCGTTCTTGATATCGTCGAGCGGACCCCGTCACAGAATTAATTCAGCGTGCATTACCGCTTTGTTCTAACCGGTTGATATCGCGGCGTTCGAAAATAAATGTGCATAACCTCGACGACGCGGTTGTTCGCAACCGAAGCCTGAGGCATAAGACGCGCACCACATCTGCGCCCGCGCTCTGACGGGCTGGGCGCTGTTGTTTTCTAGAATTCGGTCACTCGTTGCCTAGGCCCACTAAAATTCAAGAAAAGTAACCGAAAAACGGGGGTTACTCAGTTGATAACCAACTTGGATTAATCGGTCTGAATTCGGGCCAGTCGGGGTTCGCGGGGCTGAGCGGTCGCTTGCACGGCTCTTGCGCCGAAATTTGAATTTCAAGCGGCGGCGGAAGCGCGTCATCGAGCGAAACAAAGACGTGCGGGCGGCGCTTATATCCGATGACGTTGCCATCGGGATCTTTTAGAAACACGTCCGGGAGCGCGACTGCGTCGCTCGGCAATAAGCGCAGCGCATGCTGCGTAAAGTTGATCGTGACAAGGGAGAGAACACGATACCGCTCGAGAAAATCCTTGAGACCGCGTGCTCCGTTCTCAGTCTCGGCTTGTCCCTTCCAGAGTTCCAGCGATTCGTACGCGTTGCGGGCGTATCGATTGGCGGCCAAATGATCTTGCACTAACCCGGTACCCGTATAGAGATTGAACGCCAATTCGGCCACGGCTGGCGGATAACCTTGTCGAGCAGCTTTCTGAAACCACTGCGCCGCGACGCATTGGTCGGCCGGCGTTTCCGTTGATCGGCCCCGACTATAGAGCCACCCCATCAGGAAGATGCTGTGCACGTCGCTCGCTTCGGCGCTCGGTCGGGCAATGCGTGCGGCTTCGTCATCGTAGCCGCCCCAAAACGATTGATAAGCGTCGCGGTATGCCGGCGAAAAAGTTGTCCAACGTTCGAATAGATTTGCGGGCTCTTCCGCGCGGACCGACGCTGTCAAACACAGCAGGGCGGTGGCGGCAACGCGTAAAACAACGTTAAGTTGAATTTTCATAATTTTATCGTATCAAAAATTTCGAGGTGCAGCGAGAAAAACTTCGTTCGCGGAATTCGTCGGGCGCGCCCTATTTCTGTTCCGTTGTGACTAGATATCTCGGTCTCACATTTAAATGTGCATAACCTCGACGGCGCAGTTGTCCGCATCCACCGCCTGAGGCATAAGACGCGCACCACACTTGCGCCCGCGCTCTTACGAGCCGGGCGTTTTTCATTTCGCAATATTGCTCGCGAAAAAATGCACCGCGCTCCCGCAGTGCATCAGACTTTCTTGCATCCAAGGATCCATAGACCATGACAGACGTCACCAACCCGGCCGAGTCCGGGAGTGCGCTGACCTTGTCCGATGCCGTCAAATTGATGGCCGAACGGCGCGAAGCGCGTGCCGCCGGTAACACGGACGGCGACGGCAACGATTCAAACGACAACGACACATTGCAACTGGCCACCGTCGATCTTGGTGTCGATCCCGCCGCGGATACCGGCATCACCGATCTCGATAGGCCCGAAATTGGCTCTACATCGGAACCCAATAGCGATATTCCTTCATCAGACAGCGACGGCATTACGCCGAGCATCGATATTGATGGCGTGACGCTGTCCGCCGATGAAGTCAAACGCGGCTACATGCGCCAGGCCGCCTTGACATGGTGGCGGTCAAAAAGGACATCGAGTTCCTCAAGGACAAGCGCTAATGCTGCCGATCTTCTCGGCGATACTCGGGTTTGCGGCGCCTTTCCTTCCCGAAATTCTCAAATTTCTTCGCGCGCGGCTCGACAACGCGCATGAGATCGAAATGTTTAGGCTGCGGATCCAGGCTGGGGCAGCAGAATCCACTTGGCGGATTAACGAGCTCGACGCGAAGGCGGATATCGCCGAGGCGCGCGTTCTTCACAAACCCCAAGCGTCATATGGCGTCCAGATTTTGGATAAAGCGCACGAGAGTGGTCTCGGGTCATGGGCGATTGTCCCTGCGTTCTATTTATTCACGCTGCTCGATTTTCTGTCGGGCATGGTGCGTCCCGCCGCGGCTTACGCAGCGTTTTCATTTTACGTGATATACAAGATGGCGCAATTCGAAGTTCTGACTGGGACCCGCTTTGAAGCGAGTGCGGCCGAGGCCATTGTCCAGCTATGGAGCGAGCAAGATTGGAACGTACTCGTTCTAATCTTATCTTATTGGTTTGGCGCGCGATCCGCCAAGCTCGCATTTGGTGGTAAATCGCGGTGAGAGATATCCCACTGGCGGCGGTCGGTCTTATCAAATCGTTTGAAGGGTGCAGACTTAGCCCATATCACGATTGTGTCGGGTTCCCAACGATCGGCTGGGGCAGCCTGCTCTCCCGACAAAGGTACGCCGAACTATCGAAGTGGCCGGCAATTTCCCAGCAAGAGGCCGACGACATACTCGTAATGGATATTCAACGCGTATGCCGTAGTTTAGCAAGGCTGATATCCGTGCCTCTAACCGATGGCCAGTACAGTGCTCTTATCGATTTCGTATTCAATCTGGGCGCCGGTCAATTTGAAATCAGCACCCTTCGGAAAGTCATCAATCGCGGAGACTATGAAGACGCACCAAAGCAGATGATGCGATGGGTTTATGCCGGTGGACGGAAGCTGGCGGGCCTCGTTCGCCGTCGGGATTGCGAATGCGGTTTGTGGTGTTCCTGACTAAGGATTCGGAGGGAATTCGATCCCGAATTGTCGCGGAATTGTTCCGAGCTGAGCGCCTCTCACAACTCAAGGCTGCCCGGGTTCATTAAATTGGATTCGTCGAGAATCTGTTTTATTTGCTTGAGTATCCCGGCATTGGTTGCGTCACGCCCTTTCATATAGGGATAACACTTGCCTACCTGCATGTGCACGGCGCCAATCGACTGAAAAATGTTGCGTATGTCCTCGCGCATTTCTTCAACCAATTCTCGCCCCCGCGGATTTTCGGCATACACGGGAACTGTTTTCAGGAAATCCTCGGGTAGATAACGGTTGTGATAGATATGGCGGCTGTCCTGCCAATAAAAAACCGGTTCATACAAGAAAGCGTGCGTGCTAATCGTCGTGAACATTGCGGCGTGCGTGATTTTGTTGGCCGCCATTCGGTCCGCGTATCGCGATTGTTGTTCCATGAGAAGCCGATGGAAGGTGTCGACCTGGGAAAATGGCATTATCCCATGAAGGGGAACCCATCTTTCGCCTGCGGGACCTAGGATTGGGAACAGCGGCATAAACGGCATGCCGCGTACAACCGTCGGAATCGTATTCGGTACTTCCACTCCATGGGGATCTGCCGCGGTGCGAACAGCGGCCAGCAGCGACCGGGCGTGCGCATTGTCTATACCCTCGACGATGAAATGCGCCGAATATTCAGCGCGGTCGAGAAAGCTCTTTCCCGCGATCGCCATGCGGGTCAGCTTCATCAATCCTTCGATTGGATTTCGTGAATTCTTGAATACGGCTAAGGCTGCATCCAAGCTTTGTTTCAAGTTGGTGCGGCCCAACCATGCTTTTTGGAGTAGCGGGTTTAGACCAAAGCTCTCTGAGTTGACGCCTTCTTTCGCGACGGTTTCGAGCGCTCGCGCCATCCCATAAAAATCAGCGAAACCATATGACGCTGACATTACGATGGGATTTCGCTTCATTAAACGAAGTGTGATCCGTGCCTTGATTCCTAAGGCGCCGGCATCACCAGTAAATAGCGCTGAAAGGTCGGGTCCGTAGTGGCGAAAAAAAGGCGTTCCGTTGATCGCAGCCGCCGATCCCGTTCTAAGCAAGGAACCGTCAGCGAGGACGATGTCCATACCTAAAACGGAATCCGCAGAAATCCCGAATAGCCCTGATCCGAAACTGACGGAACCCTGCGACATAGCGCCGCCGATCGTTGCTTTGAGGCCTGAAAACGGTCCCCAAAACGGCGTGCGGAGTCCTTTCGCAGCAAGGGCCGCATCAAGTTCGGCCCATGTCACGCCGCACTCAGCGGTGACATACATGTCGGTTTCGTTAATCTCGATGCGATTGAGGCGCGTTGTGTCGATCAAGATCGACTGATCCGTGGCCGCTGCATAGCCGTCCGTGTAAGACGCGCCGCCGCCTCGAGGTACAATCGCAATTCCCTCAGAAGTTGCTGCCGTAACGGCGCGGCAAAGTTCGTCAACCGAACCCGTCCGAACGACCGCCAAAGGCGTTGCCTTCATTCGATACACGTCATGGGCAAAAAATGCGCGGTCCGATTCTTCGGTCAAGACATGTTCGGCGCCGACAATTTGAATTAGCCGGGCAACGGCTGATTGGCGGCTCGTATCCTTGGGCGCCATCAAAGAATCCTATAGGCCATGAAATGTTCGGCGCCATCTTAGGGCCGGGTACGAACATGCCAAGGCAACATTTCTTCCGTCGACCGCCAGCCGCTCATCTCGTCGATTCAAGCGCCTCGTGAATTCACATCAAAGCCGAATCGTCGATCAGAAAATTGGGAACGCAAACCTGAATTTATAGAAAGCGAGGTAGACGCCGTTTATTTCGGGTCGATCGAATGAATGAGGCGGCGTCCAAACCTGAACGCCGCCTTGTATATCGCCGGAGTTTCCCTTCGCGGTCGCGTGAATGCAAATTATTCCGCGGCTTGAGCGATCATTTCTTTCGGAGGAATCAAAGGAACGGGATCAAGGACCCAGCCTTTATCCTTTCTTCGTGCCGGTGACGGGATGGCGTGAATTGCATCTCCGCGCGCGCGCGCCGCGTTGACTTCCTGCATGTCGATCTTCCAGCCGCGTGCCTCCCATGAATTCAAGTGGTCACGGTATTCCAAAACGGCTTTGTCATGCGGCATCAACAGTTCCTTGGTTCGCGACGGAGGTGTAAGGACCGGCCGCAGTTTATTGACGACGACTATGTCCTGCTTAGCAATGACGTAATTGCGTTCGTTGATTTTCTTGTCGATAAATTTATTTAGAAACTCGTACTTAGTAATTCCGAGATTGCGGAAATTCACCAAGAATATGCGAGTCTTATTTTCCTCCATCGGCGCTTCAAACATGTATTGATGCATAGACTTAGTCTTGGAAAAATGAATGAAGGTCCACATGTGGTTTGGACCAAGCGTGCCCGATCCGGCTTGCATCTTGCCGCCGGCCGACCGAAAGCGCTTCATTAGCCAATTCTTGAGCGGCGGTGCATCGAACGTATGCATGAACCCGGTTCCCCACGTATTTATACGATGTGGTTCGAGTTCGTTGACTTTGTACTCTTCTTCACGTTCGCCGGAATATCCGTGTGTCGGGTGAACATATTCGTTGTGCGCGGGATCGAGTCCGTTTTCGATCGAGCGTTCGTAATAATAATCGACATCGAATTGCACAACCGTCGAACGCCAATTGGGATCACCGTCCTCGTCAACCGGCAAAATTGGGGGGCGTTCTGCTTCGGGGAGATCCCCTAAGAATGCAAATACGACACCGTATTTTTCTTGAACCGGATATGCATCAACGCGGGCGCGTGGTGGAATCTTAGCATTGATCCCCAGAGAAGGAATTCGAGTGCAAATTCCGTCGTTATTAAACCGCCAGCCATGATATGGGCATTGCACGGTTCCATCTTCTTTGCATTTGCCGCCGGCGAGCGAACCGCCACGGTGAATGCATGTGTCGGATAGCACCGCCGCGTTGCCCTCGTGGTCACGGAAAGCGACAAAATCGTGCTTAAGGATACGCACGCGAATTGGCGTCGTCGTCAGCTCGCTTGCAATGCAAACCGGATACCAAAAATTGATATACATTCGAATATCTCCCGAATTAGTCGGGGCGCTATTCAACGAGACGAGCGCCTAGCCCGATGGCTTCCTCAAGCATGTGTACGCGCAGTTTACCACGTTAGATCAATCACGTGAGATACTCCCTCGTGCGGATCAGCAAACGCTACCGTCTCATCCGTCAACAAAAAAATCATTGAAATCTATGGCATTTTCGCATCCAAATTCTCCCGACGCAGAGAGCCCAAACAATAGTCCCTCGAATTATTCGCGACTTTGAGAGTGCCGCAATGGTCATGGCGTGCGGGACGTCATCTGTGGCAATTTCCAACTTTAGGCCGGATGTCTGCAATCTTTGGTAACCCGCCATGTTGATTAATTTCTGGTACGCCGCCGAACAGAGCGACGCGATCACTCAATCGCCCAAGCACATTCGGATGCTCGGATTTGAATTTGCATTATTTCGCGATTCGGCGGGACGCGCGCACTGCGTTTCCAATATTTGTGTTCATCGCGGCGCGTCGCTTGCCCATGGCCAAGTGCGAGACGATTGCATCGAGTGTCCGTACCATGGCTGGCTGTTCCGTGGCCAAGATGGAATTTGCACGAAAATTCCCTCGCTTGGCAAAGACGGTAAGATTCCCACCCGCGCAAAGATCGACGCTTATCCCGTCCAAGAACGATACGGTCTGATTTTCGTGTTTCTTGGCGACCTACCCGAAAACAAACGCCCGCCGTTGATAGATGTTCCCGAATGGGGCCGATCTGAATGGCGGTTTACGTCGAATATCTACACCGTTAATGCGAACATCCAGCGTCTTGTCGAAAACACTTTGGATCCGGCGCATACCGAGTTCGTTCATCCCGTCATGGGTTTTCGAGGGGAAAAAGAAGAATATCGCCT
>JAGREB010000175.1 GCA_020446775.1 Paracoccaceae bacterium | reverse complement strand
CGCGATGTTCAGGCAAGGGAATGTCCTCGGCGCAGCTGACCAGGGCGATCCCCTCATTGGACCCGAAGGTATTGACGACGTCGATGTTGAGCAGCTCCTTGAACCCTTTGACCATCCACGGCGACAAAGGCGCGCTGCCCGAGCAAATCGTGCGCAGGTTTGACAGATCGAACGCGTTCAACATCTCCTTTTTAGCCAAGAGCATGTTGAGTACCGCCGGCGGTGCAATAGTGTACGCAACGCGCTCGTCCTGGAGTTGCTTGAGCATCAGAGGCAGGTCGAAAGGATGGTGCAACACCAACGTCGCGCGCGCGAATAACCAAACGAACAGAAATCCGCTGATGGCGGCCATGTTGACGAATGGGAACGGGTTGAGCAGGACCTCGCCGTCGTTGAGATGAACGGCGTCGTCCATGGCGTAGGCTTGACTGAACCAGTGATTGTTGCTGCGCGGAACCCCCTTGGGCCGGCCCGTCGTTCCCGATGTCCAGCAAATCGTATAGGTATCGCTGGCCGAAACTTCGAGATCGGCGACGTAAGCGTCGAATTTCTTTCGGCGCGTTTGGTCCGCAATCAAGTCATCGATCAGTTTGATCTCGCCGTTTGCCTGGGGCCCGAACGCCAGGACCGGCGTGCGATCGGAGAACGCCGGGCGGTGCAATTCGGCAATATTCTGGCCTTTAAAAGTTGCGAGCGTTACGACAGCGGCCGGCTTGAGCGTAGACGCGATGCTCGACAGTTCGTGACGCCCATATTGCATCGGAACCGGGCTGATGATGGCGCCCAGACGCGCAATCGCGAGGTACATCAAAACGATCTCGACGATATTCGGCAGCTGCACGAGAACCCGATCGCCCTGCCGCACACCGGCGAAGAACAACGCGTAGGCGATATTGTCGATCTCCCGCTGAGTATCGGCGAAGGTCAACCGGCGGGGTTGGCCAAACGCGATATCCGCCCGATTGGGCGCGTCAACCAAAGCAGCGCGCGAAGGCTCGGCAGCAACAGCCGCGGAAAAAATATCCGAGATGGTCTGATCGCCCCACCACCCTTTTGCAGTGAACTCGTCGATCTTCGCTTGGCTAGTCGTCCGCACCGGGCCTCCGGACCGCCCCGAGCTCGTCGGCGGTTTTCACAGTTAACTTGCAAAACAAAACTAAATAGGTTGCGAAAACCAAGTCAAGCAATGGTGGTGCGCCGCCATGCCAGCCGATGAAAGCGGCTGCCCCGGCCTGCGGCCAATTGCTCGGTCGCACTCAACACCAAATTCGGACCGGATAATTCGACGTGCCGGACTTGGTCGGTCCCGATCATGTTGGGATTGAGCGCTGCCGTCACGGTATGAATCACGTCATCGCCGCTCGCGCGCCAAGTCCCCGCATAGTGAAAATACTGGTCGAATGCCCGGGCCTTGTCGTTCGCATCCACTTTACGCACGTCCTCGCTGACAAATCGGTCGCGCCGTTGCGTGTAAATGACAGCCGACATGAAACCGTCCGCGGTGTACATCAAATATCCTGCTGGATCGGGTTGAAACGGTTGCGTGGTACGCCCATCCGAATATTCGACGGTCCACGCGACCAAAAACCATGTTCCGACCAAATCCCCGGCGCGATATCCCATAGTCTCAATGCTCGACGACGGCCGGGTCGAAGGTCTCGGTCAGAGGAAATGGACGCAATGTCCCTTTTCGCACCGCCTTGCCCGCCTTGTCGCGCTGGACAATCGGGATCGCCTCCGGGGCAACGCCGCGTTCGGCCCACGCTTCAAGCGCGGCAATCGGGTCGAATTGATCAGGTGCAGGCGCCGGTACTTCCCAGCAATGCCCGATGCCCGCGATCATGAACAAACGAAAGAATTCCTGGGTCTTCGCAAGACCGCCATTCTGGGCGACGGCGCTTTCATAGTACTCGACCGTTCGCTGCGGCAGGACGACGGGGTCCGCCCAGCCTTGATACATGATCATCTTGCCGCCTGACTTCGCGAACGCCGACAAATTGGGATCGGTGGCGTTCAGCGCGGCGGAACGCGAGGCCAAGCGCGGAGGATCGCGGTCGAAGTCGAACTCATCAGGCGTCAATGCAGGCCCTGGGTCAGACGGACTGAACGCCATCTTCAGGTAATCCCGCCCGAGGTCCATGCCGACGGCGCGGCTCTTGTCGGTGCCCGTCAGCCACACCGGCCAAAAAGGTTCCGATCCCGGTGGCGTTCCGAAATAGAGCGGATTTCCCGCGCTGTTGCGGGGTCCGCCGTACCACGCGGCAATCACGCCGGCCTCGGACTCGGTAAAGCACGCCGGTGAGTCTTCGTTGTTTTCGCATCGTGGAAGTGCGGCCGCATCGAATTTGCATGTGCGCGGATCGGTCACGACTCCCGCGTTATCCGTATCGCATTGGCGTAAGACTTCGGCATGCAACGCCGGCAGTTTCGCGTTGAACTTTGGCCCAAGCACGACATCGCTATTTGAATCCGTGTTTTTCTGTACGATCCACGAGCCGTACAGACCGCCGTTTCGCGTGAGATCGATCACCGGCGCTCCGGACAATATGCCGTCGTAGAGATCGGGATAGCGCTGCGCAGCCATCGCAGCCATCGCAGCCACCGTTGGAGCAACCCGCAAAATATGCGCGCTCGGGCGAACGACCGTAAAATGCGTCCACCAAGGCACGACCAACGGCATTGAGGCGCGGGATGCCGGATTCAGCGTAAACGTCGAACGCCGTTTCGTCCCCGACGGCCCATGACGCATCGCCCAGATAACCCGCATGTCCGTTGTTGGACATGATGGCGGCGTACCCTCGTTTCAGGGCCTCACCGATGGTGTTGGAATAACCGGCTTTCTCGGGATTGAAATCGCCGCAAAACCCACCGCACCCCGATTGATAGAATTTTCCGTTCCAGTTGGACGCCGGCAGGCGCGCTTCGAAAGACATCCGGGGCTCGGCGATGCCGGTCACACGGCAATAGGCAGGAAAATCTCCGCCCGCGGAAACAAGCGCCGCCGCCGACACGGTAAAATCCCGGAACGATTCCGATGTTAAGGATTCACATGCCTGAGCCTGGGTCTGGACTTGGCTTTGGGCTTCGACCGCAGCCGCATCGGCGACCCGCAACCAAACCGTCGCGATGGCGAACGCAGCAACCAGACAGTCTTTTCTCACTTTTTTCATGGCACTTCCCCTGCCCCTTTATAACTTGCATTTTTGGACTATTTGCCGCTAACTTCAAGTGGAGGGTGACGCATTCTCCCCGGCGCAACGGTGAACATGCCGCCGGGTCGAGGCCTCTTGGCGTCACCCGAAGCGAAAGGAACACCGTCATGGCTGAACCTGTATTCGTCCTCGGTGGCGCGCAGACCGACTTCAAACGGAATTGGGCGCGCGAGGGCTTGGAAATCTTCGATATGTTCCGCGACACGCTGGAACAGGGTTTGGCCGAAACAAAACTCGATGCCGAAGACATCGAAACGGCGCACGTCGGTAACTTCACGGCCGAGTTGTTCTGCAACCAAGGGCATCTTGGCGGCTTTTTTGCCGCGGCAAACCCCAAACTCGCCGGAATTCCTGCCGGCCGCCATGAAGGTGCGTGCGCCTCGGGTTCGTTGGCCATGCTGAGCGCGGCGTCCGAGATCGAAGCGGGCCGCTATGGCTTGGCGGCCGTGTTGGGCATCGAAATCATGCGCAACGTGCCGGGCGACCAGGCGGCTTCCAATATCGGACCGGCGGCGATGTGGGCCGGGCATGAGTGTCAGGACGTCAAATACCCGTGGCCCTACATCTTCGCGTGCGTCGGCGACGAATACGACAAACGCTATGGCATCAAACGCGAGCACTTGGCGGGGATTGCGCAAATCAACTTCGCCAACGCCAAGCGGAATCCCAATGCACAGACGCGGGCCTGGACCTTGGACGCACTGAATTTCGCGGCCGATGACGAAGCCAATCCGGTGATCGAAGGGCGGATTCGCAAACACGACTGCGGCCAAGTCACCGACGGCGCGGCGGTTGTCTTCCTTGCGGGCAAAGAGCGTGCCAGTGCGTATGCCGCGACGCGCGGCCTTACGCTTGACGATTTACCGCGGATCGAAGGCTGGGGTCATCGGACCAACACGATCGCCTACCAGCCCAAAGTCGACGCCAGCCAAGGGCAGACTTATATGTTCCCGCATGTGCGCGGTACGATCGAAGATGCGTTTCGCCGCGCGGGCATTGGCGGCGTCGACGACCTCGACGCCATCGAGACCCACGATTGCTTCACGACCACCGAATATATGGCTATCGATCATTTCGGCATCACACCGCCGGGCGAAAGCTGGCGCGCGGTCGAAGACGGGACAATCGCGTTTGACGGCAAATTGCCGGTCAATCCCAGTGGCGGACTAATCGGTCTCGGCCACCCGGTCGGTGCGACCGGCGTTCGCATGGTGCTCGACGCTGCGAAGCAGGTGACCGGCAAAGCCGGCGGCTATCAGGTCGAGGGCGCCAAGCGGGTGGCAACTCTGAACATCGGCGGCAGCGCGACGACGACAATCAGCTTCGTTGTCGGCCGGAATTAGGGTCCGCCGGAATTAAGCCATTCCCAGCTCTTTGCTGAGATAAGCCGCCAATTCCTCGGGTGTGTTCTTGGTCACCTG
>JAGREB010000174.1 GCA_020446775.1 Paracoccaceae bacterium | reverse complement strand
CTGGCAGGAAAATCTCGGCCAACAAGTGTTCGGGCTTGCCTTGGTTCGCTTTCAAGCGGGCGATGACGTTTTTGACTTCCTCGGGTGGCACCGACACGTCGCGGGCGAGATCCTGCCGCACGACCTTGACCCACGCGACATCCGCCTCGATCTGCGAATAGAGCGTTCCCATGTCGATGCCGCGTTGCTGGAACAGTTGCCGGAACGAACCCGGCGCCATCCCGTTCTGCGCTTCGATCAAATCGACCGCGCCGCGCACTTCGGCTTCCGTCGTCGTGATTTCGAGACGCCGCGCTTCCTGCATCTTGAGCCGTTCCTCGATCAGGCCCTGTATGACCTGTGGAACGAGGCGGCGCTGAATCTCCGGCGTGTTTTCGAGGCCCGAGGTGGCGATGATCATGCCGAGCCGGGTCTGAACGTCGTAAACGGTAATGATGTCTTCGTTGACGACGGCGGCAATGCCCATCGACCCCTGCTGCGCCGGGCTCGCCGTGACGTGCACGGTCAAAGCAGCGGCCACCGCCAGTCCGATTCGGAAACTTCTCGAAAAAACGTGTGAAATCATATGGTTAAACTTGCTTTAGCGGGCCATGGCGCGAACCCGTCCCGGATCGCAGGCGGGATGTAACATAAAATCGAACTGTGGCCAAAACCTGTCATGGGCCGGAATTTGCGAACCCAAACTCGCGGTCAATGCTTTTCGCCGATTTCGACGAGATAGTCGCTTGCGCGCTTATCCCCGGCGCGGGCGGCGCGGTTGAGCAGGTCAAGCCCGAGTTGAGGATTTCGAGATACGCCGCGGCCTTCGTAATACATCACGCCGAGATTGGTCATCGCCGGAATATACGATTGCGCCATGGCTTTGCGGTACCATTCGGCTCCTGCCATTTCGTTGGCGGCGACGCCCCGCCCGGCCGCGTACATGTAGCCAAGTCTGAATTGCGCCGGGGCATGACCCATCTCGGCGGCCTTTTGGTAAAGTTCGAAAGCTTTCTGATCGTCGCGCGCCGCGCCCGGTCCCGAAAAATACTGATCCGCCATGGCGGTTAGTGCCGTCGCGCTTTGCGGATCTTCGGCCGGCGCCATCTGTTCAGGCGCCATCTGTGCTGGCGGTGCCGCATCCTGCGCCGCTGCAGCGGCCGTCATCCCGACACCTGCGGCCAAGGCAACGATCAGATACGAAGCTTTGCTCATCTCTGCGTCCTTTCCACTCTCCAACCGCTCGGCGGACTCGTTTAGCCTAATCTGCCCACGCGTACGGTCAACGGATCAAACGGCGGCATCCGGTTTGCACCATGGCCGCGCTCAGCGTGCGGCGCTGACGTTGGTGTTGAAGTTGATCTCGCCGATGGTCTTGAGGTTGAACCGCAACAGGACCGATATGCCGCTCTTGAAGTCGCGGTCGAAGGTATTGTCGTCCGCGAAGTCGATCCCGAAGATGAAACATTCATCCTCATATTCGACCCCCAGCGCGGTCCTAATTCTGCCGCCGCCCGGACTCAAGTCTTCGCGGTGGCTGGCGTTCAAGCTCCAATACTGGTTGATCTTGCTCGACGCGGCGACATACAGCTCTTCGCGGTCGCCGATCGCCGGATTGCTGGGGTCGCCTTGCTTGACGAACAAATAATTCACGCCCAAGCGGAAGATCGGCGGACCTACGGCGGCCGCGAGCTCGCTGCGCCGGGCGGCTAAATTGTCTTTGTCCAGACGGAAGCGGTAGAGCGCGTAGACATACGGATTGGGCGCGAAGTCGACGTGCCCGACGTAATCGGAAAACTTTCCGTTCAAGCCCGACAACGGATTGTAAACGTCGTCGCGATGGAAACGATATCGCTGGCCGATGAAGGTGGTGATCGTGCCGCTGCGCGCGCCGAATAGCGACCAGCGCAAACCGTAGTTGATCCGCGCACCGCCTTCGACGCGGTCGAAACCGGTGAAGCGTTGCGCGGAAAACAAGTTGGTATCGTCGAACTCGAGGTCGCGGCTGTCTTCGTTCGGGATTTTTTCCGGATTCTGACCGATCGGGCTGACCACGCCCATGACGACCGGCTCGAGCATCTGGGTCAACGGCCCGGAGCTGTTGATCATCGGCAAGCGCCATTCGAGCGATAGCCGCGGCACGGCGCGCCCCGCCGTGCCGGTGTAGGTGTCGCCCTCCGAGGGCCGCGCGACATCGCGAACGTAGTAAGCATCGCCGCGCATGGACGCGCTGAGTGTCGTAACCGCGCCGAGATCGCTGGTATAGGGCAGGTGCCAGCCCACCGCCGCCGAGAACCGGTTCTGGTCGGAGCCGTCGGTTCGGACCAGTACGACGGCATTGGAATCGGCGGTGAAATAGCTGCCGCCCGGCATCGAATCGCTGACGTAGCTGAACTGCAGTAACGGCGCGATGATCGGCGTTTGGCTGAGGCCGAGCGAACCGCGCTGACGCTGGAAATTGAATGCCTCGGCGGAGAAATACGTATTGCGCGTGAACCGCTCGAGGAACGCGCGGCTGGTCAACCAAGTCGGCGCCTCGAACCCATAGCGGCGCAGATAGGTGCGGTCACTGGCAAGATGGAGTTCGGCACCGGTCCGCCAGTTTTCGTCGATATCCCAGCGGGCCGACGAGCGTATATGGCCGCGAAAATCCTTATTCGATTCGGCGTCGCCGCTGACCAGGCTGCCGAACAACATCAAGTCGCCGCTGGCGAAGACTTGACGATATTCCGCCGTGGCCCCCGAACCGGCATCGGTCGTAAACAGCGGCGACAATGTCGCGTCGCGGTCGGGCGCGATGTTGATGTAATAGGGCTGGCGATACGAGACACCTAAGTTTGCACCGCCGCCGACGGCCGGCAGCAATAGCCCGCTCTTGCGGCCCGCGGTCGGATCGGGGTGGGCCAGGTAAGGCGTGTAAAACACCGGCACGCCCAACATTTCGACACGCGCGTTGCGGTAATAGACCATTTCCTCTTTTTGGTCGTAGCGCACCTTGCCGGCGCGGATTTGCCACACCGGCGGGCGGTCGGCGCAGATGTCGCAAGCTGAATAGATGGCGTCGAACAGTTCGTTGATATTGCCGTCGCGGCGGCTGAAACCCCGCCCGACCATGCGCGACTTGTCGGCCAGCAGAACCCGCACGTCCCGCGCCAAACCTTCTTTGAGATCACCGGTGATCGCGAGGCTGTCGAAGAATAAGACCGTCCCGTTGGTGTCGAGCACGCTGACGTTGCCCGTGGCCGTCGCCCGGTCGGTGGCGCGGTCATAGGTCACTTGGTCGGCAAGCAAGATGCGCCCGCCACGGTCGATTTCGACGCGGCCGGACGCGGTAACCGTGTCGGTGTTATCGTCGTAACTGATTTCGTCGGCTTGCAGCAGGGTTTCGGTTGTGACGGAGTCTTGCGCCGCGTCTTGGGCCGTATCTTGGGCGCGCAAACCGGAGGGCGCGCCGAACAAAACGCCTATCACGACAAGCGCAGCGATTGCCGGCCACGGCCGCCGCTTTGCCCCGGGACTTGTATCGCCACTCACCACACCTAAACGTCCCGTCATGCTGCCCGCGTCGCCATCGGCCGGATCGGCGCGGGTTTGTCCCGTCCGCCATGCACGGCATACAGCCCGACCGCGATGGGAAGCAAGCCCAGGACATACATAAGCGGCGCCCATAGGGTTGCGCCCGAAACAAGGGCCATGGCGCCCAGCATGGCGGTTTCCAAGGCGGCAACGGTCGCGGCCGCGCCGATCACGCGCGTGGTTGCGCCGCGCTTGTCGAATGCGCCCGTTAACAACCATGTCAACGCCACAAGAGTGTAACCCATCGCCGTCAGAGGACCGGCGAGCCGGTGGTGGGCCTCGGCCCGCATCCGCCGGATGTCTTTGGCCGCAAAACCGTCGCCCGGCTGCAGCGCGAAAAGTTCCGTGGTCGAGCGCTCGCCGTTGGCCAGCCACCGGCTCTCGGTCGCGCCGATATCGCCGAGGTCGATCGTATAGCTGTCGAAGTACAGAACGGACAACGCACCGTCCGCGCCGATTTGTTGACGATTGCCGTTGTGCAGCACGATCCGCGTGCCGTCGTTGGCGCCGGGGTTGTCGGCGATTCGTCCGCGCTCGGCCATCATCGTCACTGCCGTGCCTTCCCCACGCTGATCGTGGACCAGCAGTCCCAGCAGGTCGCCGCTGCCGTCGCGATCTCGGACATAGACCGTGAGATCTTTGCCCAATTGGTTGAAGCTGCCTTCGCGCAGCAACACCTGTGTCACGTCGTTGCGGATCGACCACTGCAGTTGTTTAAAGGCGCGCGTCGCGGCGGGCACACCCCACAGCGACAGGACGTATCCGACGGCCATGCACGCGATCCCGGCGATGATCGCCGGGCGCGCCAATCCCGTGCGGCTGACGCCGGCGGCTTGGACCACGACCAGTTCCCGGTCTTGGCCGAGCTTGTGGTAGACGAACAACACCACCAGAAACAACGCGATCGGCAGAATCAAAGCCATGAACGTGGGCATCATCAGCAGGGTCAACTCGAGCCACGTCGCCAGCGACAGCCCCTTGCTCATAATGAATTGCAGGAAGCGCAACGACTGCGTCAGCCAGACGATGAACGCCAGCGCCAGCGACACGACCACCGTGCCGACCAGAATTTGTCGCAGGATATAGCGGGTAATCTGGCTCATGACCGGTGCATTATAGCGGCAACCGTGGCCCGGACATCACCGAAGATCGCCAAAATTGTGGCAAGATCAATATGTTGGCGGCGGCGCGAAGATTGGCCGCAACTCGCCCCGCAGTGCTAGTCTTGGCAAGGGGCTGTCCCCGGATCGGCACGGAGGAACGGCGCATGCGTAACGCCAAGTTCGCAGCGGCACTGATCGGTACCATATGGCTTGCCGCGGGGCACCAGGTTGCGGCCGCCGGGATCGAACCGGGCCCATGGCGGTTCGTAATCTCGTCGCCGATTGGCGACATGCCGTTCAATGTCGATCTTTCGCGGTCGGGCGAGGCGTGGACCGCCACATTGATCAACGGCCCGGAACGGATCGATGCCGAAACGACGACCGTTGCGGGCGACACGCTGACGATCGCCTTTCCATCCTACGATTCACGTCTGTCCGGCGCGCTCGACGGCGAGACTTTGCGCGGTGCGATTACGTTCAACAGCGCGCACGGATCGGTCGATGTTCCGTTCACCGCGCGTCATGGCGAAGCCTTCCGGTTCTCGCCGAAGCCAACCGAGGCCAAAATCGACCTTTCGGGAACCTGGGCCGTGACCGCGCTGGCGCCCGACGGCAAGACGGCGACTCACGGCATCGGCGAGTTCACACAAAACGGCACGGCCGTCGACGGGTCGGTGATTTATGTCAACGCGGATACGCGGTTCCTCAACGGCGAATTGTCGGGTGACACCTTGGCGCTGTCGACCTTCGACGGCGGATACGGCACGCTGTGGACCGCCCAAGTCCAACCCGACGGTTCACTCAAGGGCAAGTCGTTTCTGATGGGGGCGGGTTTGGTGACGGCGTGGAGCGCGGTACGCGACGACACCGTCATGCTGCCCGATCCCAATACGCTGACGTATCTCAAAGACGGGTACGACCGGGTCGAATTCTCATTCCCCGATCTCGACGGCAAGCCCGTGTCCCTCGCCGATGATCGTTTCAAGGATAAGGTGGTCATCGTGACCATTGCCGGGACGTGGTGTCCTACCTGTCATGACGAAGCGCGTTTTCTCGCGCCGTTCGTCGCTGCGAACCGCGCGCGCGGGCTCGAAGCCATCGCTTTGCAATACGAATATTCTCCCGAATTCGATCAAGCGGTCGCCGCGTGCCGCAAGTTCGCGCGCCGCTACGGCATCGATTTCCCCATGTTGATCGCGGGCACGTCGGACAAGGCGGCGGCCAGCGCAAGCCTGCCGATGATCAGCGCGGTTTTGGTTTACCCAACCATGATCGTTATCGACCGCAAAGGCGAAGTGCGGCGGATTCACACCAGTTTTCCGGGGCCCGCCACCGGCAGGCGGCATGAAGAATTTAAGCGGGAATTTACCGCTTTGATCGATGAATTATTGGCCGAAGGGGCTTAGCCGGGCTTATGACCGGGCATATGAGAGGCTTCCGCGGCGGTTGCGGTCCGGTTAGACTTCCGCAGGTTGGGGCGCAGAGGGGTTATTTTAAGTGAAGCGCGAGGTTTTATTTGCAGCGGCGCTGATGGGTTGGGCAGGCGCGGCCCAAGCCGCGACCGTGTGCGCGACGGCGGATGAATCCGCGGCGTTTCAAGCCCGCCATCTGCAAAGCAAATTGATGGTCGCTGCGCTCGCCTGCAATCAGGCCGAAGCCTACAACAA
>JAGREB010000019.1 GCA_020446775.1 Paracoccaceae bacterium | reverse complement strand
TGTAGGCCCTTCACCAGATGCGTCGAACCTTGGGTATAGAGAATTCCCTTGAGCTTCAGATCGGCGCCGAATTGGAATATCCGACCGTCTCCGGCGTGATCGTCTTCGGGCACGTTGAGGTCGGTCGCGCCGACCAGCACGTCGCCCGGTGCGAACGGTTGCATGGTCGAGATTTTGGCGGATGCGGTTTTGACGTCGTCGGGCATATGCGTCTCCTTAAATTTCAGCCGACAATACAACATCCGGCGCAAGAAAAGCGATCAACACCGCACCCGCGCGTGTCCGGCGCTTGGTCGAATGCACCTGAATACTCGAACAGAAATTCGGTATTCCGCACCAGTTTTTCGAGGCGGCGGGCGTACGCGTCCGGCTAAAGCGATTCGACGCGGTCCTGCCAGCCGTTGAGCAGCTTGTGCGGCCCCTTCGCCCAGTTTTCCTGGCCGATCGCCTTGCACAGCCACCAACCCATGCAGATGTTGGATGTCAGCACCGGCAGCCCGGTGATTTTCTCGCCCTCGATGATGGCACGGAAGCCCGGCATGCCGCTGCCCGTGAACAGCATGGTGTCCGCGCCGTTCAGGTCGAAACCCTCGAGCGCGGTGATCGCGTCGCTGCTTTTCAATTCGTAGATGGTCCGAGTATCGGCCAGCCGCGTGACGATGCGCTTCAGCGCGGTGATGGTGAAACCGGCCGCTTCGTAATACGCCCTGCAGGCGTCGATCACGAATTCCGGATACGGCGCGCCGATGGCGACTTTTTTGGCGCCGATTTTCTTCAGCGCAGCGACAATCGCCTGGCCGCCGGTGATAATGGGATAACCGAACTTTTTCGACAGCGCGTCGACCTCTTTCGCCTCCTTTTCGTGACCGAACAAGTACGACGTCGCGGTACACGCAAATGCGAATGCATCGGGCTTGAAGGTGTCGTAAGCCTGGAGCGACCGGTCCAGATTGTCGAAATACTCGACAAAGCGTTCTTTGGGCGTCGCGCACGTGCTGGTCAGGCGCGTGACATACATGCCGACGTTAGGCGGCAGGCACGCCGCGATCTCCGGTTCCACGGTTGGATTGGCTTGCGGCGGGGCAACTCCGACCCGGCCCTTTGATCCATATTCACGCCCATTCATTGAACTCATTCCTCATCCATCGACCGCCCCGCGCTATCAGAAAACTTGATCGCCACGCCGTCAATCGAACCCGCGACAAGTGTTCGAACTGCGATAGAGCATATATTTGACGGACCGGCCGCTGCCTGGACAACGGAGCAGAGGTCTGAACCCCGTACCTTGGAGCACGTGACACACCGAGACCATTAAGCGTCCTTCGGCGGTTCGATTTCCGCATCCCATACGTCGCGCGGCAACGGCAATCCCTCGAGCACGCCCACCGTCAGCCATGGCCCGCCCCCGATGCCGATTTGGCCGAGAATGTGTTCAAGCTGCCGGCAATGCTGCGCCATGTGCCACGCCGTGCGTTCGCACACCTGATGCAGCGGCTGGCGACCATAATACGTATTGAGGGTTTCGGGCAGATGTTTGCACGACGCCGTCCACCACGATCTGAAATCGGCATGAATTCCGGTGAGTGAGTCGACCAGCACATCGGCAGACGAAAGATCGGCCGGCGGGCGGCGCTCGAAGTGCTGGTAGGTCAGCGTTGCGCCGCGCGCGGCATCGAGGAACCCGACCGAAATCTGGCCGATGTGATAGGCGATGTCGGCATAGGTCCGTTCGCGTTTCGGGATGCTGGTCTGCAAGTGTTCGGCGGGCAGTTTGCCCGCCATCGCCGCCGCAATTTCGAGCAACGCCTCGATCCGTTGGGCCAATTCCGGCACCGGCAGCCGCGCGCCGCGTTTCGGCAAACCGAGGAATTCGGCCACGTCATCCAATTCCTGCGCGAAAACGAAT
This sequence comes from Paracoccaceae bacterium, assembly GCA_020446775.1. Taxonomy (GTDB): domain Bacteria; phylum Pseudomonadota; class Alphaproteobacteria; order Rhodospirillales; family Rhodospirillaceae; genus VGEM01. The sequence goes on along the minus strand of JAGREB010000019.1, from coordinate 11,665 downwards.
GCTTCGCCTTTGGTCACCACCGGAACGGTGCGCAATCCGAGCGCTGCCAGCCGCTCGCGGGCCACGGCATCCTCAAGGACATTGTGCGATGCGAACGCGACGCCATGATCGGCGAGGAACTGCTTCACGCGCAGGCAACTGGTGCAGCCGGGCTGCCAGTAAACGGCGATATCATTCGCCATCGGCGGACCTCTCCGGTGCTTTGAGGCCCGCGATCAGCGGGTTGATCACCTTGGCGTCATCCCACGCGAAATCGATTTTACCGATCCGGACGACCGCGATTTTTTTGGACGGAATCCACAGTGTCCGTTGTCCGCCTCGGCCTTCGAGGTAACGCACGTCGTCGGCTGCGAACGGTTCCGAGGCGCGGGTCGGCTGCGCGCGGTCGGTCGCCGCATAGGTGCGCCGGGGCGGGGCGGGCTGGCCGAGGAGAATGTGAAATCCGGTCTTGGGGTGGACCGGCGTTGCGGTGGTCATCTCCTTAATCCAGTCTTGCGACAACACCTGCGCCCCGTTCACCTGCCCACCGGCCAAGATCATGTTGGCGATCCGCAACCAAGAACGCGCGGTCGTCTGAAAGCAACACACGGTGCGCGCCGAACCGTCCGGCTCGTCGAGCCGGACTTGCGCCGCGCCATTGCCGAGCGGGTCCCAGAGATACGTTTTCAAGAAATCGACATAGGTCATCCCGGTCGCACGCGTCAGCACCGCGTGCAGGATTTGGCTGTTGACGTGGTTGAACTGAAACTCACGGCCCGGTTCCCGCACCGCAGGCAGCGCGATCACCGCGTCATCGACATGCGTTCCGATAAACAGCCGGTAGCCGACCGACCACGGCCATTCGCTGAAGCCCGGATCGGCCAACCCCGACGTGTTGGCAAGCAAATCGCGGATCGCGATCTTGTTGCGTGCGTCGTTCGCCCATTCGGTGATGTAGGCTGCGGCCGGTTTGTCGATGGTGTCGATCAAGCCGTGATCCACCGCCAGTCCGAATGCCACGCCGAGCAAGCCTTTGTGCATGGATTGGGTGTCGAACATCGACTCAGGCCCGAACCCATCCTTGTAGTATTCGGCCTGGATCACGCCGTTCTGGGCGACAATGAACGCGTAGGAATCCAATTCGCGGGCATAGGCCGTCACGGCTTCGAGCGCCGCTTGGTCGATGGCGCGGGCGTTCGGCGCCGCCACCGGGATGTCGCGTCCGGGGCCCTCGCCGACACGGGCACGAGGTTCATACCAATTGAAGTCGAAAATGATGCGGTCGTCGCCCGGCGACTGGAAATGCCGCACCCAAAAACGCCAATCGGATACCAAATAGGCCGCAGCCAGCATCGCGAGCATGGCCGTGCCGAGCTTGAGTAGTTTTTTGAACGCAACCGTCACCGAGATTTCTCCGCGCGAAGTCCCAAATTTAGACGATGACCGCAAGGTTCCGCTAGGAACCGTTCCACCGTCTCTTCATAATCTCATGACGAATCGACGCCGAGGGACACCATGAACCGCCTCACCATGATCGTCGCCGCCGCCGTCATCCTGATCTTGGCAGGCGGCTTTTGGCTGTATCCGCGTATCGTATTGATGTCCCAAATGCGTCCGCTGGACCGCCCGTTCGACGACTACCCTCACCCGCCGGCGCCCAATTATGCCGATCCGGCCAACTGGGCCGCTTTGCCCGGCGCGCAGCATGCCGATGCGGCGGATTTAGTCCCGGCCGGCGAGACCGTCGGCGATCGGCAGACCGAAGCCGAAGCAGATGTCTTCTATATTCATCCCACCACCTATCGCGGCCGCGAGAATTGGAACCAAGATCTTGCGCTCAAGGAATGGAATGAGTTTACCGATCAAAGCGTGATCAACCGCCAAGCCGCGATCTTCAACGGCTGCTGCCAGGTCTATGCGCCACGCTATCGACAAGCCGCGTCGGCCGCGGTCTACGCGACCGACGACAGCGGCGACAAAGCGCGCGAATTGGGATACGCCGACGTCAAAACGGCGTTTCAATATTACATCGATCACTTCAACAATGGCCGGCCGTTCATTATCGCCGGCCACAGCCAGGGCACGTTTTACATCGAACGCCTGCTGGAAGAGCTTGTCGATGCGTCGGCGATCCGGCCGCAATTGATCGCCATTTACGCCGTCGGCATCGGATTTCCCGAAGGCATGTTCGGACGCGTCTTCAAGACGGTGCCGCCGTGCGCCAAACCCGACTCCACCGGATGCTTTATCAGCTGGAATACCTTCGGGCGCGGCGGTGACGGCGCGGCGGCGGCCAAGCGTTATGAAGCCCGTTACGAGGCGCGCTTCAAGACGACGGAAGGTTCCGAGATTTTGTGTATCAACCCGCTGACCTTCGACCTCGACCAACCCGACGCACCGAAGTCCGCCAACCTCGGATCGCTTCCAGGCCGCGCGGGCCCCGGTCCATTGCCGGCGCTCATCCCCGGTGTGGTCGGCGCGACCTGCGACGGCGGCATCTTGTACGCCGATATCCCCGAAAACGACGCGTTCGATTTATTTGTCTTGCCGGGGAAGGTTCTGCATTTCCACGACTACGATCTGTTCTTCAAGAACATCCGCGACAACGCAATTTTGCGCGTTCAATCGTATTTGAACCGCCACCCGGCTTGATGCGATAGCGCATCTGCTGTCGCGCATCAGCTATCGAAGAACTCGGCCATCGCCTTGATTCGGCCGGTGAGACCTTCGGCGCGCGTGATGAGCCGTTTCTTCGCGCCCGGCACCAGCGCCGCCGCACCGTCGATATAGACGTGCAGCGGGTCGGGTTCCGACGCCATGAACATCAGGGGGATGTCCTTGATCTGCTTCAGGCGCGCCGCGGTATCGTGGCTGAACACGGCATTGTATCCGTTGTGATACGTGGTCAGCGCCTTCAGCAATTCGACCACCGAGCGATGGACGAATTCCGCAGGCGGCACCGGATTATTCATCCGGTTCTCGGGCGTGCGCATGAAGTAGGGAAAATGCAGCGACTGATCGCGCACGAAGTTCCATGCCCACACCAAGTGGCGACCGAATTCATCGGGCTGCACCGCCGGCGCATAGTTCTCGAGCATCGCCTTCTTCATCTCGGGCGGAAAAATGCCGATGCCGTCGAAAACGACACGGCGGAAGCGGTCCGGGCGCATGAGCAGCAACTCGGTACCGATATGCGCCCCGGTATGCGTGCCGAAATAGTCGACCTTGTCGAGCTTGAGCGCATCCATCACGCGCAACACGCTGCCGGCATAATATTTGAGATCCGGATTCTTGACGCCCGGGCCGACGGAATCGCCGTTGCCGAGCGTGTCCGGCGCGATCACCCGTCGAGACTTGCCCATTTCGGCGACAATCGGCGCTACCCCTGCCGACGATCCCGGCCCCGCGTGGACGACGTACAACGGAAGATGTTTGTCCCCGGCGTCGGTTCCGGCGTGGCGGTAATGCACCAGGCCTTCCTTGATCCGGACGAACGCGCGGTCGACATCGACCGCAGCCGCCATGAATCCTTCGCCGCCGCCTTTTGGCGCGGATGCGCGATCGTTCATTCAACCGCCTCGACTGCTTCGTGTTTCTTCGGACCGCCGACATTGGCGACCCGGATTGGATCGAGAAATGATACGTCCCGCCCGCAGCTGTTGTCTGCACTCAATACCGCCCACGCGGGCACCCTCGCGAGCCGACCACGCGAGTCGTCAGGCGACATGACCTCGCAAGTTGAACCGCGGAATTCGCCCCGCCCCGAATCGTTCCCCGGATCGTCCGTAGAGTAAACGTAACGGTGAAAACGGCTGGAAAACGGGTGTTCTGTACACCCGTGTTTTTGGCAGCCGATACCGAGCGGACACGTTAGACTGGGCCAAAATAAACACCGGGGGATTCAGATGGCTCCGACCATGGGCGGCACCGAACAGGCCGCAATTAGACGCGGCTATGCCGAGGGGCGCTTTGGACAAATCCACTACCGCGTCGCGGGGTCGCACGGTGTGCGCAGTCCGCTGCTGATGCTCCACCCAAGCCCGCTGTCGGGTTATGTCTTCGAGAATCTCATGTCCGAAATGGGCCGCGACCGCTACGTCATCGCGCCCGACACGCCCGGGTTCGGCATGTCGGACCCTCCGGCCCAGCCGCCCGAAATCGCCGACTACGCGGCCACCATGCTCGAGTTTGTTGCCGGCCTCGGCCTCGGGATCGTCGACGTCTTGGGTTACCACACCGGGTCATTAACCTCAGTCGAGATGGCGCAACAGGCGCCAAACGTCGTGCGAAAGATTGTCATGATTTCGGCGACGACGTTCACACCCGAGGAGACGGAGAAATTTCGCGCGCAGTACAAGCCCAAGACCGTCGACGAGCGGATCGGCGGCATCTCGGAAGGCTGGCGCAGATTTCGCGACGACTTCTGGCGCATGGAGCCAAACGATCACCGGGCGGTGAACGTCTATCTCGAGGGGCGGCGCAATCCGGATTGGTCATCCTGGGGCCACCGCGCCGCGTTCAATTATGATCTTTCCGGCGCATTAAAAAAATCGGCGCACCAGATTCTGGTCCTGAATCCGCAAGACGATCTTTGGGAGTACACGCCGCGCGCGGCCAAACTCTTGAAGAACGGCGAAGTCAAGAATCTGCCGGGCTGGACGCACGGCTTCCTCGACGCGGAGACAGCGGCGGTCGGCCGCATGCTGCGCGAATTTCTCGATCATTGACGGACGCGTGCGGCGTCCGCTTGCGGCTGGCGGACCGTTGGTCCGCCGCCGGCGCGGCGCTAATGCGCCATCACCAGCGGAATATCACCTTGTCCAATCATGTGATGGGTCACGCCGCCGAGGATCAATTCGCGCAGCGGACTGTGCGTGTAAGCGCCCATGACCAGGAACGACGCGCCGGACGCTTTCGCCTCGGCCATGATCGCTTCGCCGGTGTTTCCCGAGTCCGAGATCGTCTTGATCTTCGCCGCGACCCCGTGCCAGCCCAGGTAGTCGGCCAGCGTTTGAGCGCTTGCGGCGCCGGGCTTCAGCTCGCCGGCCTGGATGATATCGACCCCGTCGAGGCCTTCCAGAACATCAAGCGCCGCCGTGACGGCGGCAGCCGCCTCAACGCTTCCGTTCCAGGCGATCGCCGCACGGGCGCCGAGAGCCTTGGCGTTCGGCGGCACAACCAAAACCGGGCGCCGCGCCGTGAATACCGCCGTTTCGAACGCCTGCGTTTCGGCGTAACTCGCCTTGTCGCCGGGCTGATTGACTACAATTAAATCGGCAAGGCGCCCGAAAAGCGAAATCGTCGCGCCGTTATATTCGCTGCCGTCGACCCATTTCGCGGTCACGCCGGCTCCCGCGGACGGTTTGTCGGCAACCGTCGCGTTAACCCTTGCGCGGACGGCTTCGAAACACTCGGATGCAGTTTTGCGCTTCTGGTTCTGAATTTTCTCGGCGGTTTTGTAGAGCTCATCATAGTAACCGGCGGCCATTCCGACGCCGGTTTGATCCATGAACGGACCGGGTTCGGTCACGGTATCGGTTCCCACCACGTGGGCTTTGGTTTTGGCCGCAATTGCGAATGCCATGGCCGGAACATGTTCGGCTTTGCTTTCACCGGTGAGCGGAACCAGGATTTGTTTGATTGTCATCTGAGGCCTCCCTACGACGCAGACGCGAATTTCTTAAAATGCTCGTATCTGAAACATGTGGGGGTGGGATTGACCAGTGTCAAATCACGCCCATATTGTCAGTATGTAATTAAGAAGGGGACTCCGTGAAACAGGAAACAAAGCCGGGCCAGCGTTCCAGCTTCGCCTTCGATGTTTCACGTTGCCTAGTTTGCGGGGCACGCAACCTGAACATGTGCGGCTCCCTGGAAAAAGATGAACTCGAAAGCCTGACCAAGATTGTGCGCTGCGAGACCTTCGGTGCGGGCGAAGCGTTGTTTCGCGAGGGCGATTCCTCGGCATGGGTCTTTAATGTGACAGACGGCGCCATTCGGCTGTCGAACATGCTGGGCAACGGCAAGCGTCAAGTGGTCGGGTTCTTGTTTCCCGGCGATTTTCTGGGATTTACCGGTGCCGACGAATACAAAGTGACCGCCGAGGCGGTTCGCGGCGCAAAGGTGTGCCGGTTCGCCCGCAGCGAACTCACGAGATTGCGCCACCAATTGCCCCAACTGGAGCATCGGCTTTTCGAAATGGCGGAATCGGATTTGGTGGCGGCGCAGGAGCACATCACCATCCTCGGCCAAAAATCGGCCACCGAAAAAATGGTCGCATTCCTCCTCATGCTGTCCCGCAAATCTGCGGCACGCGGTGGCGTGGACAACCCCGTTCACCTGCCGATGACGCGTGAAGATATCGCGGATTTTCTAGGCCTTGCGTTCGAGACCGTCAGCCGATGCCTGACAAAACTCGAAGACCAGAAGCTGATCACCATCGAGTCGACCCGCGTTATCCGCCTCAACGATTTCGCCGCGCTCGAGGATTATTGCGAAGAAGCGTAAGCGGCCCGTGAATTGAAATCCGCCGCGCGATCCACCGCCCTCTTCGTTGCCACATGTGCGTCGCTCGCGTCGTGCGAGGCAACCAACGTGCCGAACCGAAGCGCGGTAAACAACGACGCAAGCTCCCGAATTTATGTCGCGTATTGCGCGTCATGCCACGGCGAGGATGGCCGCGGGTTACCGGACCTCGGTTTCAATCTGGTCGGGAATGCCTTTATTCGAACGTCTAGCAACGCCGAACTTAGGGAATTCTTGATGATCGGCCGGCGGCCGGGATCTCCCGACAGCAAAATGGACTTATTGATGCCCGCATTCGATTACTTGACCGACGAGGAATTGAACGCGGCGATCGCTCAATTACGCCATTTGAACGGCGGCTAATGCGCCGTCGACGATGTCATTTTTGCGCCATTGAATCGGTTTGCGAAAATACATAGGTTCCGCGCGAGATCGCCTTTAATGAATTCAGGTTTGTGCAGTGACTCAAAGAAACCTCGACGCGCTGTTTAATCCCAACGCGGTCGCGGTCATCGGCGCCGGGCGTAATCCACAGTCCTTGGGTCACGTGCTCCTGCGCAATATTGCCGCGGATTTTAGCGGGCGCTTGGGCGTCGTTCATCCGCAAGCGCCGGAAATCGGCGGCGTTCCCGCTTCCGCAACGGTCGCCGGCCTTCCCTTCGTGCCCGATCTCGCCGTCGTGACAACCCCGCCCGATGCCGTGCCCGGCGTGATTGCGGAGCTCGGTGCGAAGGGTACGCGGGCGGCGGTCGTGATCACCGCAGGCTTCGGCGAAGGCGGCCGCGGCAGTGACGTGCGTGCCGCAATGCTCAATGCGGCTAAACCGCACTTGGTGCGAATTCTCGGACCGAATTGCCTCGGCATCCTGATCCCGCGCTGCGGCCTCAATGCCAGCTTTGCGCGCGTCTCGGCGCGGAACGGCGGCCTGGCGGTTGCGGCACAGTCGGGGGCCGTCGCGGCAACAATGCTCGATTGGGCCGCACCGCGTGGGATCGGATTTTCCGCCATGGCATCGCTAGGCGATATGGCGGACATCGATTTCGGCGATGTCCTCGATTACCTGGCCGGCGATTCCGATACCAAAGCGATCCTGCTGTACATCGAGGCCGTGACCAATCCGCGCAAGTTCATGTCCGCGGCGCGCGCGGCGGCGCGCCTTAAACCCGTCATCGTCATCAAAAGCGGACGCCATGCCGAAAGCGCCAAGGCGGCTGCGTCGCATACCGGCGCGCTGGCGGGTTCGGATGCCGTCTACGATGCCGCATTCGCCCGTGCCGGCTTGATGCGCGTCGACACAATGGACCAGTTGTTCGATGCCGCCGAGCTGCTATCCGCGACCCACGTACCGCGCGGCGACAACCTTGCCATCGTGTCCAACGGCGGCGGGATCGGAGTCATGGCGGCAGACGCCCTTATCGGCGGCGGCGGCAAACTTGCTTCGCTATCGCCGAAAACCTTGGCCGCATTGGACGGCGTTCTTCCCAAAACGTGGAGCCGTGCCAATCCCGTCGACATCATCGGCGATGCCAATGGCGAGCGTTACGAACGCGCTTTGACCGCCGTATTGACCGAACCATCGGCACACGCGGCGCTTGTCCTGTACTGCCCGACGGCAGTCTCCGATCCCGATGACACCGCAGCCAAAACAATCGCTGCCGCCCGGTCCGCGACCATGCCGGTGTTAACCGCCTGGGTCGGAGATGCTTCTGTCGAGGGTGCCCGCGCGGCGTTCACGGCGGCACGCGTCCCGACGTTCCGATCCGCCGAAGAAGCCGTCGGCGCGGTCAATCTCCTCAACGTTTATCGCCGCCGGCGCGACATGCTGATGCAAGTGCCGCCGCCCGCGCGTTTGCCCGACGACGCGGCCAGAACCAACGTGGCGCGCGTACTGGCCGCCGCGGAGCATGCGAGCGGCGGTTGGGTCCGCGGCCACGAAGCGAAACAAATCGCGCGCGAATACGGGATTGCGACAAATCAATCGATCTTCTGCGCCTCCGCGCAAGACGCCGGTGCGGCAGCGTCCCGCATCGGAGGGCGCTGCGCGTTGAAGATCGTCTCGCCGCAGATCATTCATAAGTCGGACGTTGGCGGCGTCGTGCTGGACCTCGACGGGCCTCAAGCGGTGGAAATCGCCGCGCGCGCCATGGCGGATCGCGTACGCGAGCGGCGGCCAGACGCGGACATCACCGGATTCCTGGTCGAGGAAATGATCGACCGCAAAGTCGGCCATGAACTCATTCTGGGGATGACGGTCGACAAGACCTTCGGCCCAGTGATCGTCTTCGGCCAAGGCGGAACCGCCGTCGAAGTGATCAACGACAAGGTGCTGGGCCTCCCGCCGCTCGACATGGCGCTGGCGGCGCAAATGATCGCCGAAACGCGTGTCGGGCGCCTGTTGGCCGGATACCGCGATCAGGCCCCCATCGATCGCGACACCCTCGCGCGCAACATCGTCGCGCTTTCGGCGTTGATTACCGATCACCCGAATATCGTCGATCTCGACATTAATCCGTTGTTTGCTTCCCACACCGGCCTCGTCGCGCTCGACGTCAGAATTCGGATCGATCCTTCGTCGCCGACGACACCGGTGATCTCGCCCTATCCGGCGCATCTGGCCCGGAACGTGTGCCTGACGGACCGCACGGCCATGAGTGTGCGGCCAATCCGGCCCGACGACGAAAATGCTCTGCGCGATATGATGTCTCACCTCTCGCCGGAAGACGTCCGGTTTCGCTTCTTCGCGCCGCTGCACGCCTTCGATCACGCCATGGCGGCGCGCCTGACACAGATCGATTACGACCGTGAAATTGCGTTCGTCGCCGCGCCCGCGAATGCGCCCGACGAGTTCTGGGGCGTGGCCCGCCTGCACGCCGAACCCGACGGCCAACGCGCCGAATACGCCATCGCGGTACGGTCGGACCGCAAGGGACGCGGGCTCGGAACGACGCTGATGGAGGTATTGCTGGACGAGGCCGCACGCCGCGGGATCGGCGAAGTGTGGGGCGACGTGCTGGCCGAAAACACACGCATGTTGACACTTGCGAACGAGCTCGGGTTCAAACGCGCGTCCGGCGCCGACGCAACCGTTGTGCGGACCGTCAAGACGCTGAAGGCGTGACGGCCCGCGCGCCTAGCCGAGTTTGAATTCGGCTTTCAGCGGCACGTGGTCCGATCCCTTGATTTCGACCATGGCGCTCGCCCGTTCGAGTTCGAACCCTCTGAAAAAAATATGATCGAGTACGAGATTCATGTGGCGCCAGTTTTTCGTCCTCACCGGCGCCCGTACCAAGCCATGCTGCTGGGCCGTCGCAAACAACATGCGCGTGCGCCGGGGATTCCAGGTGTTGAAATCGCCGGCAACGATCATCGGGCCGTCGTGGGCGCGCATCAGATCGGTCAGTTGCGCGATCTGATGCGCGAATGACCGCGTGGACACGAAATTTACGGCATGAATGTTGACGATGACGAGGTCTTTCCGTCCGCCCGGCAGGGCGTAGCGCGTGGCAAGGAGCGTTTTAGGCGAATCGTAAAGCGGCTCCAGAGTCAGCGAGCGAACCATGACTCGGTCGACGCACGGCACGCGGCTTCCCGTTTTGAGTCCGGTCGTCACATGGCGGTCGCGCTGCATAAAGCTTTGCGCCATGACCCACTCGAACCCGCTCGATTCATGGAACTGGTGCGCGCGATCACCGTGCAACACGGCCTCCTGCAACAGTACGAAATCCGCGTGACCGGCGACCGCGGCGATGTTTTGCAGCCAATTGCTGTGGCGTGCTTTCGAAATGTTCCAACTGATGAGGCAAAACCGATCCGGCAGTTCGCCACGGCTCGGCCGGCCGAGATGACGGACCGCGGACTCCTCCGCGACGGGACGGACGATAAATGCCGACTTGGTCAGCGCGCGGATGAGAGGACGAAACATGGTCTGGCCGTCACAAATAAGGGCTCAATAGACGCACGGCATTGTTGCGAACGACCTTCCACAGCGGAAGCGCAAGTAGGCTTTCGATGACGACGGGGCGAGATTCATCCTTCCGCCGATCGAAATAGGCCGTAAGGGACGCGGCGAACGCCGCATCGAAACACTCGAGGTTTGCCTCGAAATTGAGACGCAGGCTACGCTGATCCCAATTGGTCGAACCGATCAGGCTCCACACGCCATCGACAACAAAAAGCTTGCTGTGATCGAACGGCGAACCACTTTGCCAAATCTTGATCCCGCGTTCGACAAGCTTGCGGAAATTGGCCTGAACGGCCCAATCGAACAGCGGAATATTCGAACGCTCCGGCAAGATAATTTCCACCACCACACCCCGTTGGGCCGCGGTCAACAATGATGATGTTAGAATAGGTCCGGGGAGAAAGTACGGCGTCATGATCTTGATCGAGTGGGTACTGGCGGCGATGGCGCCGAGCATGACCCAAAGAAGCTTTTCGAAATGACTGTCGGGGCCGTCGGGCACGAGGCGCGCGATGACCGGGTGCGCCGCCGATCCCTCACCCCGCCAACGTGGAAGCGCGATATCTTCTCTGGTCGCGAAATTCCAATCTTCCTCGAATAATGCCGCCATCTGGTCGATGACGGAACCTGCGACCCGAAAATGAATGTCCCGGACCGGACGCCGGGGCTGAGCCCGCAGCATATGGCCATGGCGAATATTCATGCCGCCGACGAACGCATCGCGCCCATCGATCAACAGCATTTTCCGGTGGTTGCGCAAGTTGATCAAATTAATGTGGCGCAAACTGCGCGGCATGAAACGCGCGGTCGTGATCCCGCGGCGCTGGAGTTCCGAAGCAATGGCCCGGCGGCTGTAAAGTTGACCGAGGTCGTCGACGAGGACCCGCACGTCAACCCCCCGCCGGCGCGCGGCATCCAGAGCATCGACAAACATGGAGCCGGCTTCGTCGGCGTCGAATATGTAAACCGAAAGCGCGACCGACGCGCGCGCCGCAGCGATCGCCGTCAGCATGGCCGGATACGCCTGATCGCCGTCGATCAACGGCGTCAGTGTGTTTGCCGTCGTCAAAGGCAAGTCTTGCGCACCGGACGTTGCGCGGCAGATCGACCGTTCATTCGCCGAAAGTGACTCCGGGAAAAATGCCGCTCCGGTCCCCGGCGGGCTTGCCGACGCGCGCTTCTTTCCGCGTGCGGAGCGCG
>JAGREB010000173.1 GCA_020446775.1 Paracoccaceae bacterium | reverse complement strand
GCGTCTATCTGCTCGGCACCTCGATTGCGCGGCCTCTGATCGGTAAGCGTCTGATCGAGATCGCCAACGAGACCGGGGCCGACGCCATTTCCCATGGCGCCACCGGCAAGGGTAACGACCAAGTGCGCTTCGAATTGACGGCCTATGCGCTGAAACCCGAGGTGCGCATCGTCGCGCCGTGGCGCGAGTGGGACCTGGCCTCGCGCACCGACATGATCAACTACGCCGAAAAGCATCAGATTCCGATTCCGAAAGATAAGCGCGGCGAAGCGCCCTATTCCATGGACGCGAACCTGTTGCACATCTCCTACGAAGGCAAAGCGCTGGAAGACCCGTGGGTCGAGGCCGACGAGGACATGTTCCGTCTGACCGTGTCGCCCATGAAGGCCCCCGATCAGCCCGAATACGTCGAGATCGAGTTTTCCAAGGGCAACGCAGTGGCGGTCAACGGGCAGAAATTGTCGCCCGCCAATCTGCTCGCCAAGCTGAATGAGCTTGGCGGTAAGCACGGCATCGGCCGGGTCGATCTGGTCGAGAACAGATACGTCGGCATGAAAAGCCGCGGCGTTTACGAGACGCCGGGCGGAACCATTCTCTATGCGGCGCATCGCGCGGTCGAATCGATCACCATGGACCGCGAAGCGCTGCATCTGAAGGACGAGCTGGCGCCGCGTTATGCCAAGCTGGTCTACACCGGTTACTGGTTCGCGCCTGAACGCGAAATGCTGCAAGCGGCCATCGACAAAAGCCAGGAACGCGTCAACGGCGTGGCACGCCTGAAACTTTACAAAGGCAATTGCATCGTCGTGGGCCGCAAGTCGCCCAACTCGCTCTACAGAATGGATTATGTGACTTTCGAGGAAGACTCGGTCTACGACCAGCACGACGCCGAGGGCTTCATCAAACTCAATGCGTTGCGCCTGCGCCTGGGCAAGATGGCGGACAAATAACCACCTCTTTTCTGCAAACGAATTCCGGGAGTCTGTAATGGCCGATTTGATCAAGACCGAACGCGACGGCGCGGTGATGACGCTGCGCTTCAACCGGCCCGAAAAGAAGAACGCCATCACCGCGGCGATGTACGCGGCTTTGGCGGAGGGTTTGCGCAAAGCCGACGCCGATCCGGGCGTGAAGATCGTGGTGCTGACCGGTGCAGGCGATGCCTTCACCGCCGGCAACGACCTGAAGGACTTCGCCGAGTTTCCGCCGAAGAATTCCGCAGCACCGGTGTTTCAGTTTATGTACGCGCTGGCTGAATTCCAAAAACCGGTGATCGCGGCGATCAACGGCGCTGCGGTCGGCATCGGCACGACGCTTCTGCTGCACGTCGATGTGGCCGTGGCGGTCGAGAGCGCGACGTTCTCGATGCCGTTCATCAATTTGGCTTTGGTGCCCGAGTTCGCCTCCAGTCTTTTGCTTCCGCGCTTCGTCGGCCCGCGCAAAGCCCAGGAATTGTTGATGAGCGGACAGGCCTTCGACGCCGAGACGGCGTGGGAATTGGGCTTGGTCGGTTCCGTGGTCGAAGACGGCGAGCTTGGCAAATCGGTCAAGAAGATGTGCGCCGCGTTGCTCGCGAAGCCGCCGGAAGCCTTACGGGCGACGAAATCGTTGTTGCGCGCGGACATCTCCGAAATCAAAGCCGCCATCGCCGCCGAAGCCAAAGTGTTCGCGCAGCGCTTGGAATCGCCCGAGTTCAAAGAAGCGGCGACGGCGTTTTTTCAGAAACGCGCACCAGACTTCAGCAAGTTCAATTAATCGGGGGCTCCCCCGCTTAATTAGCCGCCTTTGGTCGCGCCCTGGACCTTGTTCATGTCGCGCAGGCGCTGCTGAGCGTCGCGGCTTTCGGCGTCCCATTTTTCCTTGGTCTGACAAATGCGCCCGCCACCGATACGTGAGCCAGTGGTGTTGATCCGCTTGCAGATCAGTTTTTCTTCCTGGGCGGGTGCGGCCTTTGACGCGCCGTCGTCATCTGCGCGCACAGGCGCGCTGACGGAAGCCAATCCGAGCGTCAATCCGAGCGCCAGTCCAACCGCCATTGCGGCCAGCCAATAATAGGGTTTCATCTGCGGTCTCCTGCTGCTTTGGCAGAAGACTAAGCCGGGACGAAAGGCGGGGCTACCCGTAATCGGATCACGCTTTCGGCAATCGGGCCGGAATCGCCACATCCGTCACGTTATGCGCACGGCACGCGGCCTTGAGCGTGTTGAGCATGAGGCAAGCGATGGTCATAGGCCCGACCCCGCCCGGGACCGGCGTGATTGCGCCGGCGATGTTTGCCGCTTCCTGAAACGCCACGTCGCCGACCAACCGCCCTTTGCCTTCGGGCGTGGGAATACGGTTGATGCCGACATCGATGACAATGGCGCCGGGCTTGATCCAGTCGCCTTTGATCATCTCGGCGCGGCCCACGGCGGCCACCAGTACGTCGGCGGTTTTACAAACGGCGGGCAAGTCTTTCGTCTTTGAATGCGCCATGGTGACGGTGCAGTTTTCGTTCAGCAGCAACAGCGCGACGGGCTTGCCCACCAGGATCGAGCGGCCGACGACGACGGCATTCTTGCCGGCGAGGTTGGGTTCCACGTCGGTGGCGAGCATCAAGCACCCCATTGGCGTGCAGGGCACAAAACCATCGCTGCCGGCGACCAGACGGCCCGCGCTTTCGGGATGCAGCCCGTCGACGTCCTTGGCCGGATCGATGGTTTGGATGATCACGTTCTGGTCGATGTGTTTTGGCAGCGGCAACTGCACCAGGATTCCGTTCACCGCCGGGTCGGCATTGAGTTTTTTCACCAACGCGAGCAGGTCGGCCTGCGACGTGGTGGCGGGCAGATCGTGCTGGAACGAGTTCATGCCGGCTGCCGTCGCGGTCTTCTGCTTGCTGCGCACATAAACCTGGCTGGCCGGATCCTCGCCCACCAAAACCGTGGCGAGGCCGGGGATGACGTTGTGCTTGGCTTTCAAGTCGGCGACAGCGGCGGTGATGGCGGTCTTGAGCCGGGCCGAGGCGTCCTTGCCGTCGATGATGCGTGCGGTCATTTTATTTCGGTCCATTATTTAAAGTTTGACGGCAAAGCCTTGTTTGACGGCAAAGCCGTGGCGGTGCGGGCAAGTGTCGCCGGGTCGCCGCCGACGTGCACCTTTTTATGGCGATCCGTCGCGCCGGTTATCACGTTCACGGCCCCCTTGGCGACGGAAAATGTCTTGGCCAGCAGCGCGCAAACGGCGGCATTCGCTTCGCCTTTATCAGGCGCGGCGGTGACGGCGACCTTCAGGGCTTGGCCGTCGGGCAAATCCATCACGCCGGTTATCGCATTGCGCGAGGACTTGGGCGTCACGCGCAAGGCAAGCGTCAATCCTTGGGCATCGGCGCGAAAGAACGAAGCGGACATTGGAGATCAACGAACGCGCGGGATCACGACCCGCGCACCAGCGACACCGCCAGCATGGCGAGGTATTCGCGGACGAGATAGATCGCGAGCAACAGCACGATCGGCGACAGGTCGATATTGCCGAAGGTCGGCAAATAACGGCGAATAAACCGCAACGGCGGTTCGACCATCTGATTGAGCGTGCTGCCGATCATGTAGACGAATCGATTGTGCGTGTTGATGACGTTGAACTGCACCAGCCAGCTCATGATCACCGAAATGATCACGACCCACTGATAGAGACCAAGCACGATGTCGATAACGTTAAGGATGGGAACGAGCAACACGGGCGGGACTTTTCGCTGACGGCACGACCAAGCCCGGCTAACCTAAAGACCGCCGTGGCGGGGTTCAAGTCCAACCGGCTAAATGGCTATGCGAGCTGGCGATAGGAGATGCGTTTCGATGCGTTTGAGCAGTCTTGTTTTTGCGGGTTTTGGCGCGGCGGTGGCGCTTTCGGGCACGGTTTCGGCTCAGGATCACGTTCGTCCCGATTATACGCGCGAAGTCCTGGTGGCGCCCATGAACGGCGCGGCGCCGGGGACCGGCCCGCACGGCCTCAACGGCATCAACTTCGGCAGCGACGGCAAGCTTTACGGCGGCAGCGTCACCGGGCCCGGCATCTACAAGTTCGATGTCGTGTCCGAGACCGTTGCCGAAGTGATCGGCGCGCCCGCGGGCGAAGCCGACGACGTGGCCATGGCACCGGCGGCCTCGCCCACCCCCGGTGCGCTGGTGTGGACGGCGCTGCTTGCCGGTGAACTGCGCGCGCGCGGCACCGATGGAAGGATCGTTACGCTCGCGCGCGACCTGCCGATGATCAACCCGGTCAACTTCACCGACGACGGCCGTTTGTTCGTGGGACAGATGGGCATTCCGGGCTTGAGACCCGATGCGCTTTACGAGTTCGACATCCTCGGGCGGACAGCGCCGCGCCTGATCGCCAAGGACATGGGCAACATCAACGCCTTCGTCGGCGATAGCGCGGGCGGCCTTTACGTGCCGCTGGCCGAAAAAGGCGCGGTGGGGCGCATCGATATCGAAACCGGCGATATCACCATCCTCGCCGACGGCCTCGGCCAGCCGGTGGCGGTGAAACGCGACAGCCAGGGTCACCTTTACGCCGTCGATTGGGTGACGGGACGCATCACCTATATCAACCCGGACTCCGGCGAAACGTTCCGCATCGCCACCGTGCCGCCGCCGGTCGACAACCTCGCGCTCGGCCCCGACGACACTATTTATGTGTCCCGTCCCAGCGACAACGGCATCATCGCGGTCAACCGCAACGACGGCAGCCAGCGCGTGGTGTTCAATAGCGGTTTGGCGGCGCCTGGACTGATGACCTTCGCCGCCTTGGGCGGAGCGCCGCGCCTGGTGGCGAGCGATGCCTTTGGATTTCGTTTCATCGACCCCGATACGGGCGCGGTGACGCTTTTACCGTTCGATCTGACCACCAACGCATCGTCGGCGGTCGCCGTCAACGGCGCGACCATCGCGCTCGCCAACGTCCGGCGCGGCACCATGACAGTGATCGACCGCGCGGCATTGGAACGCACCAACCTGGGTCAATCGGGCGGGACAGCCGTCCCGGCAAAGTATCTGCTGTCGGGTTTCAAAGCACCGATGGGAATCGTGCTCGACGACTTCGGCGCCATCCTGGCGGTCGATTACGTCACGGGCGAGTTGTTGCACGTCGCGCCTGGCGCCGCGTCGGACCGCCGCGTGATCCTGGACGGCTTGCGCGGACCGGTCGGCCTCGCGCGCGGGGCCGACGGCGCGCTTTACGTCACCGAGACGACCTCGGGCGCCTTGACGCGCATCGATGTCACGACGAACACGGCGGTCGCCGTCGCCATGGGCCGCAATCAGCCCGAAGGTCTGGCCGCGCTGCCGGATGGACGATTTGCGGTGGCCGAGGCGGGCGCGCGGCGGCTGTCGATCGTCAATCCCGAGACCGGAACCATCCAAGTCATCGCCGACGAATTGCCGATCGGTCAGATGTTCACCCGCGCGCCGGAGCCGGTGTACCTACCGACGGGCGTCGCGGCAGACGGGGACGGCGTAATATATGTCGCTTGCGACCGCGACAATTCGGTCTTGAAATTCAGCCCGAACCCCAACTGACGGATCGGGGCGGGACGGCTTCGCGGCGTACTCGCCGCCCGACTGCCACGCCGCCGCAAAACGTGAACCGGGCCAAGCGCTTACAGGCCGTGACCGGACATATACCGGCACGTTCCGCGGGCTTGAGTTTCCTTGACTTGGGCGCGGCTTTGGCGCAAAAACCCGCCACTTCGCGCCTTGCGCCGAATAGTGGTTTGCGGTTTTCGGGCTACGCAATGCGCACTTAAATTATTACGGCACGCCGCCTAGGCGACGTGTTGTGGAGGCTGGCCTAACTGGCCTGTCAAAACCTCCGCCCGACGATGGACATGGGGCTGTAGCTCAGCTGGGAGAGCGCGGCGTTCGCAATGCCGAGGTCAGGAGTTCGATCCTCCTCAGCTCCACCATCGCCGCAAAATTTTCTGCTATTTCACACAGAGCACTCACCCCGCCGGGGTGAAGCTATCGGCGCGGGCGAGGTCCCAAGCGGTGCGGTAGTCGGCTTTGTCGCAATCGCCCGAGACGATTTCACCAGGCGCAATGGCGCGATAGGCCTTTTCGGCGGTCAGGATCTCACCGTTCTTCTGACGCACCAATAAGTGGCGCGGTTGAAGCTCGCTGGGATGGGTGAGACCGGCCGCGCCGATGATTTCGGCCAGCGCGTGCATCGTATTGCGGTGGAAATTCGCGACGCGTTCGGCCTTGTCGGCCACCACCAGCCCGCGCTGGCGCAACGCGTCTTGGGTCGCGATGCCGGTGGGACAGCGGTTGGAGTGACATTGCTGCGCCTGCACGCAGCCGAGCGCAAACATGAAACCGCGCGCGGCGTTGCACCAGTCCGCGCCCAGCGCATGGGCCCACACCAAATCGAAAGCCGAGATCAATTTACCGCTGGCGCCGAGGCGGATCTTGTCGCGCAGGCCCGCGCCGATCAGCGCGTTGTTGACGAAGGTCAGCCCGTCGACGAGCGGCGTTCCCACGTGATTGATGAATTCCAGCGGCGCGGCGCCGGTGCCGCCTTCCTTGCCGTCGACCACGATGAAATCCGGCGCGATGCCGGTTTGCAGCATCGCCTTGACCATCGCCATGAACTCCCAGCGGTGGCCCACACAGAGTTTAAAGCCGACCGGCTTGCCGCCCGAGCCCTCCCGCAAACGCGCGATAAAATCCATCAGTTCGAGCGGCGTGGTGAAGGCGCGGTGCGCGGCCGGGGAAACGCACTCGCGTCCTATGGGCACGCCGCGCGCCTCGGCGATCTCGACCGTGACCTTGGCGCCGGGCAGCACGCCGCCATGGCCGGGCTTGGCGCCTTGCGACAACTTGATCTCGACCATCTTGATTTGCTCGTTGGCGGCTTGGTCCTTGAAGCGCGCCGGATCGAAAAGACCATCGTCGGTGCGGCATCCGAAATAGCCGCTGCCCAGTTCCCAAATCAGGTCGCCGCCGAATTCGCGGTGATAGCGGCTGATGCCGCCCTCGCCGGTATCGTGCGCGAAGTTGCCGAGCTTGGCGCCTTTGTTAAGCGCACGGATGGCATTGGCGCCGAGCGCGCCGAAACTCATCGCTGAAATATTATAAAGCGAAGCGTTGTAGGGCTTGTTACAGGATTCGCTCCCTACCGTGACGCGGAAATCGCGTTGGTCGGCCGCCTTGGGCGCAGCGGAATGCGCCAGCCACGAATATCCGGCCTGATAGACGTCCTCGCGCGTACCGAAGGGCCGGCGCGCCTCGTCGTTCTTAGCGCGCTGATAGACGAGCGAGCGTTGCTCGCGGCTGAAAGGCACGGCGTCGCGGTCACTCTCGAACAGGTATTGGCGCAGTTCGGGCCGGATCGATTCGAACAGCCAGCGCACGTGGGCAGACAGTGGGTAGTTGCGCAGCAACGTGTGGCGTGGCTGCACGAGATCCCACACACCCAACAGCGCCAGCGCGGCGAAGACCAGAAAAAACCACCCGGCGCCGGAACCGCCGGCCAAGGCGGCAACGGCGGCGATCACCGCGGCCAACGCGGCGGCGGCAAAGACGAAAAATCGCGACATAACGCTCACCTACGGATTGCGCAGACAATGCGCTTACTGCTTAGCGCGCGAAAGTGCTTATTGCATACCGCGCGAAACCGCTCTCTGCATAGCGCGCAATGCCGCCACGACCTACTGCGCACGGCCACGTTGCGGCAACGAAAACATGAAGAATCGGTCATGACGGCGGCGTCGCGGACGAGGTAGTCTGGCACATGTCCCATCCTCTGTCCGCCGCGCCCGACGCCGACGCCACTGAGCGCGTCATCACCACCGCGACCCATTGGGGCGCGTATCTGGCACGCGTGCGGGATGGCAAGATTTTGCGTATCGAGGGTCATCCGCGCGACAGCGATCCGTCGCCCATCGGGCCGTCCATGGCCGGGCCGGTCACCTCGGCGGCACGCGTCATGCGCCCGATGGTACGCAAGGGTTATCTCGACCAAGGCCCCAAGTACCGCGACAACCGGCGCGGGGCCGAGCCGTTCGTGGCGGTGTCTTGGGACGAAGCGGCAAAACTGGTGGCCAACGCGCTGACAAGCACGCGCGAGCGCTTCGGTAACGCGGCGATCTTCGGCGGCTCTTACGGCTGGGCCAGCGCCGGACGTTTTCATCACAGCCTGGGCCAGTTGCATCGTTTTTTGAACTTCACCGGCGGCTATACCACTTCCGCCAACTCCTACAGCAAGGGCGCCATCGAAGTGACGTTGCCGCATGTGGTCGGCGATGTGTTGCGCGACCGGCCCGACATCCCGGTGTGGGGCGATATCGAGAAACATACCAAATTGTTCGTCGCCTTCGGCGGCGTTCCGTTCAAGAACACCCAGATCAATCCCGGCGGGCTGCTCGACCACTCGATCCGCGGCAGCATGGCGGCGTGCAAAAAGGCGGGCGTGAAATTCGTCTACGTCGGCGCGGTGCGCGACGACATGGCCGACGAACTCGACAGCCAATGGATCAGCATCCGCCCCAATACCGATGCCGCCTTCATGTTGGGCGTGGCCTACGCCATGATCGACGAAGGCCGCGTCGACGATGATTTTGTGACGCGCTGCTGCGCCGGTTACGACAAACTGCGCGATTACATTCTGGGCGGCGTCGACAATACCCCCAAAACCCCGGCCTGGGCGGCGGCGATTTGCGATTGCAGCGTCGATGAGATCATCGACCTGTCGCGCCGCATCACGGCGGATCGAACTTTGTTGTCGATGCTGTGGGCCGTGCAACGCGGCGATCACGGCGAACAACCGCCATGGCTGACGGTGGCCCTGGCGGCCATGAGCGGCTCCATGGGCAAACCCGGCGGCGGCTGCGGGTTCGGTTACGGATCGATGCACGGCTACGGCATCGACTATATGCGCATCAAGTCCGCGGCCTATCCGCAAGGCGTGAATGCGGCGCGCTCGTTCATTCCGGTGGCGCGCATCACCGATGCGCTGGAAAATCCCGGCAGCCAAGTCGACTACAATGGGCGCAAGCTGACCTATCCCGACTTGCGCGTGATTTATTGGGCAGGCGGAAATCCGTTCCACCATCATCAGGATCTCAATCGCCTGATCCGTGCCTGGCAAATTCCCGAGACTGTCATCGTCCACGAGCCGTTCTGGACCGCGACCGCGCGACACGCCGATATCGTCCTACCCGCGACGACACCTTTGGAACGCAACGATATCGCGTCCGGCGAAGGCAACCTGATCGCCATGCAACAAGCCATCGACCCGGTCGGCGAAGCGAGATCGGATTTCGATATCCTCACCGCCATCGCCGCCGAGATGGGTTTCGCCGAGGCCTTCACCGAGGGCCGCGATGAGATGGCATGGATTAAATATCTCTACGACGAAACGCTCGCCAATGCCGCGAAAGCCGAGGTCGCGCTGCCGACATTCGAGGAGTTCTGGCGGCGCGGTGTCGTCACGCTGCCGCGTGCGCCGCGCCCGCCGGCGCTGTTTTCGCAATTGCGCGCGGACCCGGCGGCGAACCCGGTCAAAACACCGAGTGGAAAAATCGAGCTTTACTCGGAACGTTTAGCGAGTTTCGGCTACGACGATTGCGCGGGTCACGCCAAGTGGTTCGAGCCGGCCGAGTGGCTGGGCGGCGAGACCGCGAAACGATTTCCGATCCACCTTGTTACCAATCAACCGCGCACGCGCCTTCATAGCCAATATGACAACGGCGACTATAGCTTGGCCAGCAAGGTCAAAGGCCGCGAACCGATCCGCATTCATCCCGACGACGCCGCGCCGCGCGGCATTCAAGACGGCGACGTGGTGCGCGTGTTCAACGACCGGGGACAATTCCTGGCGGGCGCGGTGATCTCGACCGATGTGCGCGTCCACGTGGCGCAGATCGCCACCGGTGCCTGGTACGATCCGCTCGAACCCGGCGTGCCGGGGACACTGGAGATTCACGGCAATCCCAACGTCGTCACGCTGGACAAGGGCACGTCGAAGCTGGCGCAGGCGACAAGCGCCTTAACCGCGCTGGTTGAGATTGAAAAGTTCACCGGCCCACTGCCGCCGGTGCGGGCGTTCACGCCGCCCGAGATTGTAGACGCTTAAGCGCGGCCCACACCCCGCGATTCGATTAGATCACGTTCCGGACTCGGTGCCGGTTACCGCGTTGGTCTGGGTCACGACGGAATTGACGTACCAATCGATGAAGTCGTCCGCCGTCTGCGGCTTGGCAATCAAATATCCTTGCACGCTTTCGCATCCGAGCTTGCGCAGCTCGAGCATGTCTTCCTGGGTTTCCAGTCCTTCGGCGACAATCGTCATGCCGAGTTTATGACCGAGATCGATGCAGGAATTTACGATGGCGTGGTTTTGCGTGTCGGACGCGAGGTGCGACACGAACTGCTGATCGATTTTGAGCTCGGAGAACGGCGCCTGGCGCAGTTGCTGAAGGGTCGAGGTACCGCAACCAAAATCATCGATCGACAATCCGAACCCCTTGAGTCGCAGCCGGGTCAAGGTCGTCAACATTCCGGAGATATCGGTCGCGACTTTTGTCTCGGTGACTTCGAAGGTGAGTTTTTGCGGATCGAGCTTTTCTTTATTCGTCACCTCGGTCACGAATTCGATGAATCCGGGCATCACTAGATCGTCCGCCGAAACGTTGACGCTGACGGACAGATCGATTCCGTCGCGGGCCCATTGGGCCGCTTGCGCGGCCGCACGCGCCGTGACCAATTTCGTCAGCACGGCCGTCTGGTTGGCGTCCTCGAGCGCCGGCACGAATGTCGCGGGCGGCAGAACCAAACCGTCGGGATTGCGCCAGCGTGCCAAGGTTTCGACACCGCAGACGTTGCCTTTCTTCAGGCAGAACTTCGGTTGATAAACCAGTTCGAGCGATTGATCGAGATTGGCGAGGATATGATTGATATCGAGGATGTCCTGGACCTTGGCTTTGCGCGTGCGATCGTCCGTACCGAGCTTGTCGAGCAATGCGGCGAGCGCTTGGCCTGAATATGGTTTTTCGAGAATGCCGACGATTTGCACGCCTTTGAGCGAGGCAACCTCGCGCGCACTTTTCAGGACTTTCTGGTCCGACGCGCTGCACAGAATTACCGGCGGGAATCCTTTTGCCGGATCCGCGGTGGCAAGGACTTCGACGCCGTCCATGTTCGGCATGTTCAAATCGAGCAAGATAACGTCGTAGCGTTTGACCTCGATCTTTTCAAACAACTGCAAACCGTCGAGGGCCGTATCGACCCGGGTCACACCGCAATCGGCGAGAACCTTAATCGCGACCTTTTGGATGACCGGCGAATCGTCGACCACCAAAACATTCAAATTACCGCGGTCCATGGCTTTGAGCTTTTTTAGATTTATGAAGTCAAATTTTTGAGCGGTGTTTGGGATACGAAATTCGAACAAAACGCATCAACTTATCTTTGGTATGGGGGCGGGTATCAAACGGGTATATCCGCCCGCTTCGCGTGCGGGTATTCGCGCGATTCGACCGTAATGCGAGCTATTCAGAATGGATATCGGGGCCGGGCCGCAACTGCCGGTTAGATCGACACAGCCGGCAGGAATCTCAGCTAACGGACGGCGGACTGATCGGGCAAAAATCCGCGATGAACCTTGCCGGTCTCGATCGCGTGACGCACGAATTTGCCCGGCTGCGGGCCGAACCATGTGTCGGTCGCCGTGCGCGGCTTCCAATCGTCAAAATATTTGCGCGCCTCGGGCGTATCGCCCATGTCGACCACCAGGGCCTGCGCGGCTTTTTCAAGTATGGCGTTAAATGTCTTGGCCGCCGCGGCGATTTTCGCCTCATCGTAGGTATTGGCGGTTTTGATTTGAAACATCTCCTCGGCTTCCTCGATCTGGGTCAGGAGCGCGACGAGCGACGGAAAATGCATTTGCGCGGAAGATGTCATGCGGGCCTCGTGTCGATCGAAGGTGGTCTGGCCCCAACTCTAGTTCGGATTTTCCGGTTTTTACAGTGATCGTCGTCAAATTTGGCACACGGGTGGGTCCGTGCCAGACTAAAGGGTCGCCACAGACACGGGAGCACACCGGCCGCCATGGCAAGCACGGACCGCGCGGCGATAACGGGAAAGCTGGGGACATTTGCCGGTGTTTTCACGCCGAGCATCCTGACCATTCTCGGCATCATTCTGTTTCTCAGGCTCGGCTATGTCGTCGGCGTGTCGGGCTTGGCGGCGGCACTCGCCATCGTACTCCTGGCTAACGCCATATCGGTCTTGACCAGTTTCTCGGTCGCGGCAGTGGCCACAAATCTTAAAGTCAAAGGCGGCGGCGATTACTACGTCATATCGCGCACGCTGGGCGTTGGTTTCGGCGGCGCCATCGGCCTTGTCCTGTTTCTGGCGCAATCGATTTCGATTGGATTTTACGCCGTCGGTTTCGGCGAAGCGGTGGCGGCGCTGGCCGGATTGTCGTTCGGAGGCGCGGCGCAGTTCATAGCCGCGGCGGCGATTGCGGTCTTATTCGTCTTGGCCTGGCTGGGCGCCGATTGGGCAACGCGATTCCAGTACATTGTCATGGCGCTGATCTTTGCCGCACTCGCGTCGTTTTGCGCCGGCGCATTCGGCGTGTTCAGCGAAGCGACGCTGATCGAGAACTGGACGCGGCCCGGCGACACGATTCCATTCTGGGCCGCGTTCGCGATTTTCTTCCCCGCCGTGACGGGGTTCACCCAGGGCGTCAGCATGTCGGGGGATTTGGCCGACTCCGGCCGCAGCATTCCGAGCGGGACATTCCTGGCGGTCGGCTTGTCGCTTGTCATCTATGTCGGCGTCGCGGTGTTGCTGGCGGGAACAGAACCGCTTGCCGTATTGGCCGGCGACACGGGCGCCATGAACGACGTCGCGTCCGTCAGTGTTTTGATCGACGCGGGCGTCATCGCGGCGACATTGTCGTCGGCCCTGGCATCGTTCATGGGCGCGCCGCGTATTCTTCAGGCGCTTGCCGCCGACAAAGTTTTTCCGTGGCTCAATCCGTTCGCGGCAGGACACGGGACCGGCAACAACCCGCGGCGCGGCGTGATGCTCAGCGGCATGATCGCGTTCGGCGTGGTCGCGCTCGGCAACCTCAACGCCATCGCGGCCGTGGTGTCGATGTTTTTCCTGGTCTCTTACGGCCTGCTCAATTACGCGACCTATTACGAAGCGCGCGCCAACAGTCCGTCGTTCCGACCGAGTTTCCGCTTCTATGACCGGCGCATCAGTTTCGCCGGCGGCATCGCATGCTTGGGCGCGATCCTGGCCATCGACATCACGGCGGGCCTGGTCGCTTCCGCCGTGGTGCTCGCGATCTATCAATACGTTTCGCGGCGCGCGCCCGAGGTCAGCTGGTCCGACAGCCGGCGCTCGCATCACCTGCGTCTTGCGCGGGAGCACTTGATCGCCGCCGCGCGCGAAGCCCCGCACCCGCGCGACTGGCGGGCGCAAGTGTTGCTGTTCTCGGCCGATGCGACACGGCGCGCGCGATTGATCGAATTCGCGGAATGGATCGAGGGCGGCAGCGGGTTGACCACGGTCATCACGATCCTCGAGGGCAGCGGCCCCGACATGATCGACAAACGCCAAGAGACGCTGACGGCGCTGCGCGAAGAGTTGTCCGAGCGCAAAGCCATGGCATTTCCGCTGGTGGTCACCGCGCCGGAACTGGACACAGCAATCGCCACCGCCGTGCAGACTGCGGGAATCGGCCCATTGCAAGTCAACACGGTGCTGGCCAATTGGATGGACGGATCGCCCGTAATCCTCGGGCAGGCCGCCCTTGGCCGTTATGGCCGGAACCTGCGGATGGCGTTCAGGCTGGGATGCAATCTTCTGGTGCTCGACGCCGACGCGCGCGAATGGGCAAGCTTGTCGTCATGTCCTGCGAACGAACGCCGCATCGACGTCTGGTGGCGGGAAAATAACACCAGCGAATTGATGTTGTTGCTGGCCTACCTGATGACGCGCCATGAGGCATGGGATGGCGCCACCGTACGCGTGCTGGCGGCCACCGACGAGCACGACAGCGGCACCGCGCGGATCGAGCAGATCAAATCGTTTCTGGCGAACGTACGCATCGACGCCGAAGCGATCGTGGTCGAAGACGCGACCGTGGACGCCGTCATCACGCACTCCAAGGACTCTCAGGTCGTGTTCATGCCGTTCAGCGTCCATGCCGGCCAGTTTTACGGCCTGTTCGGTGAAACCGTCGCAGAACTGCTGCCGAGGTTGCAAATCGTTGTCATGGCGATGGCGGCGCAGGACGTGGACCTTGGCGCCGACCCCGACGAGGTCATTGACCCCAACACGGGAGAACCGGCCAAGGACGAAGCCGGCACAAATCCCGCCGAAGCTGCACCCGCGGACCCATCATCCGTTCCCGCGCAGGAACACCTTTCTCCATCGTAACCAATTTCCAGCAAGACATTTTCAACCGGTATGCAAGTGCAAATTTACGCGCTTGGCGGTTTCCGCCGCCGTGCGAATCGCACTAATGTCGACGTTTCGGGATGGGCCAGCCGCAAGTTGCAATGACCACTGAACAAATCAGCTTGTTCGTTCTTTTCGCCGCGATCCTCGCCATCATGCTGTGGGGCAAATTCCGCCATGACTTGGTGGCGGCGGCGGGCCTTTTTCTAGCCGTGCTGATCGGCGTGGTGCCGGAAGCCGATGCGTTCTCGGGGTTCGCGCATCCGGCGGTGGTTGTCGTCGCGTTGGTCTTGATCGCATCGCGCGCGCTTGAGAATTCGGGCGCTTTGGCCCTGATCGCCGAGAATTTGATCAAATCCGGACGGCCGTTGTGGGCGCACATCACCATCACCGGCGGAGTCGCGGCGGCGCTGTCGGCGGTAATCAACAACGTCGCCGCGCTGGCGATGTTGATGCCGCTCGATATTCAAGCCGCGCGCAAAGCCGGGCGGTCGCCCGGTCTGACGTTGATGCCGCTCGCGTTCGCCGCAGTTCTCGGCGGATTGATTACGCTGATCGGCACACCGCCCAACATCGTCGCTTCGGCCATTCGGCAAGCGCAGCTGGGCGAGCCGTACCGGATGTTCGACTTCGCGCCGGTCGGCGTAACGATTGCGGGCGCGGGGCTGATCTTTATCGCATTGGTCGGCTGGCGGCTGATTCCGCGCGCCCGCACGCCGTCGCCACTCTTCGTCAAACAGGATGAATTCGTCGCCGACTTGGCGGTCCCGAAAGAATCGGATCTGATCGGAGAATTCGTGTCCGATTTGGAGGAGGACGCCGAGGACGCCGACGTCGTCATCATCGGTATCATCCGCGACGGTAAGCGGCTGCCGCGCCAGGGACGATATTTGCAAATTCACGCCGGCGACCGGCTGACGGTGGAAGGATCGCGCGATTCGATCGCCACGTTTATCAAGGCGTCGTCGTTGCAGGAAACCAGCGAGGAAGACCAACTGGTCGACGCGGATGGCAAGCGGATTTCGGCGCCGGAACTGCCGCTGACCATGGCCGACGTGATCGTGCGCTCGGACTCGCCCTTGGCGGAACGCTCCGCGCAAAGTATGCGGCTACGGTCGCGCTACGGCGTAACGCTTCTGGGGATCGCACGTGCCGGACGGTTTTTCCGCGAGGAAGTGCGCGCCCGCCAGATCGAAGCCGGCGACTTGTTGCTAATCGCGGGAACCAAGGACGCCATCGAGAATTCGGTGCGCTGGCTCAACCTGATGCCGATCGGCCAGGTCAGCGTCGCGGCGCCCAAATTCTGGCGCGTGGCGCTGGCGGTCGGCTTATTCGTCGGCGCCATCGCGGCGGCCACGACCGGGGCGCTTTCGTTCACGACGGCGATTGCGATTGCCATTCTCGGCTACGGCGCCTCGGGATTGGTGCCGGCGCGCGAGTTCTACACCACCATCGACTGGCCGGTGGTCGTCATGCTGGCGTGCTTCCTGCCGCTGGGCGCGGCGTTCGACCAAGTCGGCGGCACGGCGCTGATCGCCGACGGCCTGTTGATTATGACCGCGGGCGGTTCGCCGGTCGTCGCGCTGACCCTGCTGATGGCGGTGGTTATGCTGTTATCGGGCGTGCTGAACAACGTCGCCACCATCGTCGTCACCGGCCCGGTGGCGATCGTCATGGCCCAGCACTTGGGCGTGAACCCGGATACATTTCTGATGGGTGCGACCATCGCCGCGTCGTGTTCGTTCCTGACGCCGATCGGTCACCAAAACAATACTTTGGTGATGGGGCCGGGCGGGTACGCGTTCGGCGACTATTGGCGCGTCGGCTTACCGCTGGAAATTATCGTGCTGATGGTCGGCGTGCCGATGCTGCTGTTCGTGTGGCCGCTGTGACCATGGCGTTCCCGGTGTAGCCAAAGCGGTGCCCAAGTGATCACATCTTGGCGAGAGGGTTGCGGGTCCGCGCCCCGACGCCTAGAAGCACGTCACCATGCGATTCCTCTCCTTCGATACCGCGGCGCTGGCCAGGGCGTTCGCGGTGCGCAATTTCGCGCTTTACACCGCCGGCAGTTCGATTTCGCAGATCGGCATGTGGGTCCAGCGACTGGCGATCGGCTGGCTGGTGTGGGACCTGACCAAATCGGGCGTCTGGCTGGGTGCGGTTGCCATCGCCGAATTCCTGCCAACCATCGTCATCACGCCGTTCGGCGGCGTGTTGTCCGACCGCCTCGACCGGCGCTGGGTTTCTTTGGTTACGCAGAGCATTGCCGCGACGTTGGCCGCGTTCCTCTGGCTGCTGACCGTCGCCGGGCATGTCGAAGCCTGGCACGTGATCGCCATGGTGTTTCTGTGGGGCGTACTGAACGCCATCAATCAATCGTCGCGTATCGCCCTGGTGCCATCCCTGGTGCCGCGCGAAGTGGTCGGCCAAGCCATTGCGATCAGCGCCGTCACGTTCAATCTTGCGCGCTTCCTCGGCCCGGTGATCGCGGGCGCGCTGATCGTGACGGTGGGAATCGGCTGGACGTTTTTCGTCAACGCGGTGTCGTACGTGCCGCTGTTGATCGTTCTGCTGCGCCTTGAGTTGCCCAAACCGGTGCGGCGCCCTACCGCCGGATTCATGACGGAAATGATCGACGGCATGAAATACACCGTCGGTCACGACGCGATTGCCACATTGATGACCTTGATGGCGTTGGCGGCGGTGTTCACGCGGGCGACGATCGAGCTGTTGCCGGCGTTTGCTGACGCGGTCTTTGCCCAGGGATCGTCGGGATTGGCCGCATTCACGTCGGCCGGAGGCCTTGGCGCCATTGTCGCGGGTTTGTGGCTCGCGCAACGCGGGACGCAGGCGGGTCTGACATCGTGGGTGTTGTTCACGCTCTTGGTCAACGCCGGCGCGATCATCGTATTTGCGCTGTCCGGAAATTTCTACGTCGCGGTGGCGATGATGGCGGTGTCGGGGTTCTGCAATGTCGCCAGCGGCACCTCGTCCCAAACATTGATCCAGGTCTCGGTCGAGGACGCCATGCGCGGGCGGGTGATGAGCCTGTGGCTGATCATCAATCGCGGCGGCCCCGCCTTCGGCGCCATGGTGTTCGGCGCGCTGTCGGAGCGCATGGGCTGGGGCTGGCCGACGGCACTGGGCAGCACGGTGACGATCCTGGTTGCGGCCTGGGCGATCCGCCGGCGCGGCGCGCTTGCCGCACAAATGGAATCGCACGTCGCCGTATAAGGCGTTATTCGCTATTCGAGCAGCGCGGCCCGGATGCGCGCCAATTCCATATCGTCGACGTCGAGTTCGACCCTGATAAAACGATCCACGCCACCGTATTGCTCGTCGAGATAGCTAAACGTGCGTTCGATATAGGCCGGGTCCGAGCGCATCAGCGGTGCGCGCAATTCCTTGGGAAGCTTGGCGAGAAAGCCGTAAGGATTCTTCGCCATTTCCTCTTCCGACATGTTGTCGCCGGCAAAGGCCGCATCATAATCGACGACTTTTTCGCTTAGGGCGTAGTCCTTGACGACGATATCGTGCGGGACGCCGAGCGCGGTAAGCAATAATGCGGCAGCCGTTCCCGCGCGGTCCTTCCCGGCCGCGCAATTGAAAGCCAGCGGGATGTCGCCGTCGGCGAGTTGGTCGAACATCTCGCGATACTTGTCTTTGTGCTGCTCGATGATGCCGGGATAGACTTCGGCCATCACCGCGGCGATCTTCGCGGGCGTTAAGTCGGGTTGGGCGAACATCTGGCGCAGCTGATCTTCGGTGCCGGCGGATGCGTCCGAATAATCCCAGGCCATATATTCGATCTTGGGCTTGGCGCGCCACTTGGTCGGCTCGGTAGCGCGTTCCTCGATCGAGCGGAAATCGCACACCACGCGAATACCGAGCGCCGATAGATATTTGTAATCGGCATCGGTGAGGTTTGCCATCATCCCCGAGCGGAAGACGCGGCCCCATTTGACATGGCGGCCGTCTTTGGTCGGGTATCCGCCGAGATCGCGAAAATTACGGCCACCTTCGAGCGGTAGCACGCGCAGCGCAACCCGCACGCCTTCGCCGTTCTCCGGCCGGAGGTAAAAGTAAGGCCGCGTGATCTTACCGAGATCCGTGGCGACGTATTGGCCGTCCGCATCGTTGTCGGACACAAGCGTCATCTTGGCCGGCTTTGCGTTCGGATCCCCGGACAACAACACATCGACCGGCCCTTGCGCCGTCCACGTAACGGCGTAGGCGCCGTCGGCGCGCTTTACGACTTCAGCATGTGCGATGTCGGCAGATTCGGCGGTGGGCGCGATGGTCGCCGCGAGCCCGGCAATAACGACGGCAAACAAGAATACACGCATGGCCGAAACTCCTTGCTTCAGTAGTCGATGCGCAGGCCGGCGACGTATCGCGCACCAAATCCTTCGACCTGGTTGGGCGTCCGCCGGGTGTTGACGTAACGGACATCAACAGAATTCGTGAGGTTGTTGGCATCGGCGAACAGCGTGAACTTGGCGTCGCCGGTGTCGAGCGGCAGGGTGTAGCGCACCGACAGATCGAGCCGGTCTTCCGGCGCCCAGTATTCCGTCAGGCTGTCGTTTTCCGTGGTCGATAGCCAATCGTCGCGGTACTGGTAGTTGAGCCGCACCGACAGGCCGAAATTTTCGTAGAACAGGGAGGCGTTGTAGATCACGTCCGACGTGCCGGGCAGATTGAACTTGCCTTGAGGCCGGGTCGGCGCCTTGAACGAGCTGTCGAGCAAGGTGACGTTTCCGGCGACACCGAACCCGTCGAACGGATAGGGCAGAAATTCCGCCTGGCCGATGAAGTTCAACTCCAGACCGAGAATCTCTCCGTCCTGACCGTTGAAGAACGAATTGAAGGTGGTCGGCGTATTGGGTCCGATGATTCCCGGCGCGTACAAAGAACCGTCGGGCACAACCGTCGTATCGGCATAAATGACGTTGTCGATGGCGCGATAATAGGCCCCGATCGAGGCGATGCTGGCTTCCGAAAAGTACCATTCGAGCGACGCGTCGGCACCGTAGGACTTTTCGGCTTTGAGGAACGGATTGCCGCCGTTGATTTCGTTGTTGATGACATTGACCCGGGACGATGCGCGTAATTCTTCGTAGGTCGGACGGCTGACCCCGGTCGTCGCCGAAACGCGGAACTTGAGATCGTCGTCGAGGTCGACGTTCACATGTACGCCGGGCAGGACATTGAAGTAGTTGTTGCTGAAATCGACCGGCGTCGTGACGCCGCCGACCACTTGGTTGCCGGTGGTCGAGAAATTGGTCGCCTCCATGCGGACGCCATAGACAATGTTGCCCCAGTCGAACCGCGTCGTGGCCATGGCGTAACCGGCGTAGATTTTTTCATCGATGCCCACGATCAGGTCGTCGGCATAGCTCGGTGTCAGCGGACCGGTCACCGCCTCGAACGCATCGCGCAAACCGAGGTTGTCGATGTTGCGCCCCATGATCGAGTTATTGAAGTCGGTATCCCACAGCTTGTCAGTCACGAAGTCG
This sequence comes from Paracoccaceae bacterium, assembly GCA_020446775.1. Classification (GTDB taxonomy): domain Bacteria; phylum Pseudomonadota; class Alphaproteobacteria; order Rhodospirillales; family Rhodospirillaceae; genus VGEM01. Next base: position 2,594 of record JAGREB010000173.1, on the reverse strand, counting down.
TTGATGTTGACGCCGGCCGGGAACCCGCCAATGTTGGCGGCAAAGGTGGCGCCTTTGGCGTCGCGGAAATCGGCTTGCACGCCGGCTTTGAATGTCGTGTCGCCGAACAGATTGGTTTCGCGCTCGGCGTCGAATTTGAACTTCCACGCTTCGATATCGAGCGCGATGTCCACGCGCAACAAGAGGTTGGCCGGATAGGTCAAGAGATTGACATCGGTCGGCGTCATCGTGCCGGTGCTGAAAATATTCAAGACCGGCTTTTCGATTTCAGTGATGTCGTAGGATGCCGCGACCGTCGCCCCGGCGCTGAGCGGAATTGGCAGATTGGAGTCGTTGGTGGTCTTTGTGTAGTTGCCTTGCAGCGTAAACGTCCAATCGCCGCTCATGAATTCGCCGCCGGCCGTCGTGGTCCAGGTCGAGTTTTTGTACTTGCCGTCTTCGAGTAGGCGCTGCACCAGCACGACCGGTTGATAACCGGTGTTGGGCGTGAGCGGGATTCCGGTGATATCCGGGCGGAAATCGAACACGAACTGATTGCGTTCCTCGAGATCGATGAATGCCGAGTAGAGCGTGCGGATGAAAAGCTGAACGTCGTCGGCCGGCCTGAATTCGAGTGTCCCGCCATAGGACTCGTCGCGCCGGTCGCCGCGATAGGAACGGAAATCGACGCTGTTCATGAGAACCGCGTTCGAGGCCGGATCGATTTCAAGATCGAATTCGCGGTTGTCGGTGATGCGGCCGCGCTTATTGAAAGAGTAAAACGCGAGCGCGCCGACCTTGTCGTTCGAATACGACATGCGGCCATTGTACTTTTCGATGGCGACATCGCCGAGGTTCTGGTTGCCGTAGCCGCCTTCGAGCGCAACGTTGAGTCCTTCGTACTGAAACGGCGAGAAAGTCTGGATGTCGATGAATCCGGCGACCGCTTCGCCCGGCATGTCGGGCGTAACCGCCTTGTTGACGGCAATCGCACTTGTGATCACCGATGGAAAGCTGTCGAAGCGGGGGACACGGCCGCCCTCCGCGCCGGGAACATCGATCCCGTCGAAGGCGATCGACGTATAGCGGAACGGTGCGCCGCGAAAGTTGATGAAACGCGCCTGACCTTGGTCACGCTCAATGGCAAGGCCGGGAATGCGCCCCAATGAATCGGCCAGGTTTTGGTCGGGAAAGCGGCCGATGGTATCGGCAGCGATGATATCGACGACGTTGTCGGCTTCTTGCTTCTGACGCAGCGCTTCGGCTTGGCTGTCGCGGATCGGCCGAGCGCGCACGACCAATTCTTCGATCTGCGCTTGCGTTTCCGCGGATGGCTGTTGCGCCGAAACGGGCGCAATGAAATACGACGACGCGAAAATAACGCAACTTGTCGCCAGCAGGCGACGTTTCAAACCGGACAAGCGCATACCGAACCCCATGTGCAACGCGATGGGAGGCGGATATCAAATTGTTATGCCGCGTGTCAGGTGAAGTTCCCGCGTCAGAGTGTTTGCGTTTTCTTGACGATGTGCGGTTTTACGCGCTCGATTCTCACACGGGCTCGAGGCAGTTTTATGAAATCGAGTCAGGCGCGGCGCAGGGCAGTGATTTCAAAACGGCTTCGTTCCCGCGATGGTCGTGCGGTGCATGTGGCGGGTATATTGCGCCGGATATGTGGTCGCGTGATGCATTAGGCAGCGATTGTCCCACAGCACGGCGTCACGTGGCTGCCAACGGTGACGATAAATGACGTCACCGGATGTCGCGTAGGACCACAGTTCCTTCAGCAATGATTCGCTCTCGTCCGGGGGTAGGCCTTCGATGGCGACCGTAAACCCCGGCGAAACATAAAGCGCTTTGCGCCCGGTCTCAGGGTGCGTGCGCACGACGGGATGCACCGCGCCGGCCAGCTGTGCCTGCTGTTCAGCGGAGAGCGGCTTGCGCGACGACCCGGCTTCGGCTTGGATCTTTCCGTAGTTGAACATGTGACGCGCCTTGAGGCCGGCGATGCGTTGTTTGAGATTGCCGGGCAAATTTTCGTAGGCCGCATATTGATTGGCGAACAGCGTGTCGCCGCCTTCAGGCGGGATTTCGAGCGCATAGAGCAGCGACGCCATCGGCGGCACGTCTTCGTAGGACACGTCCGAGTGCCAATAGCGTCCGGCGTCTTCGAGACCGGCCGGTTCGCCGTTTACTTTCTTGTTGGACAGGACAAGCGTCTTGTCGTAGCCCGGCAACAAATACTGGCTGAGGATGTGGCCCTTAAGCGCACCGAAGCGGGCCGAAAAATTCTCTTGTCCATCGGGTGTGAAACGCTGATCGCGGAACACCAGCACGCAGTGATCGTGCCAGGCGTTTTTGAGGGCCGCGAATTCCGACTCGGCAAGCGGCCCGTTGCCGTCGAAACCGAGAACCTCGGCACCGGCGATGGGAGAGAGCGGACGGACGATCAAGGAGGATGCGTTTGGCATGGTGAATTGGCCAATAAAGTCAGTATTCTAGAAGCCGATCATGGCGGCGCAATCGGACAAACAACCCTGTTCGCTCCTTGATGAAGGTCAAGGGAATCCCGTAGGTCTGATACCAGACTACTTTCAGTGAAAGGGGGGCCCACG